>NZ_BAAFGR010000082.1:0-32998 GCF_041154655.1 Nocardia sp. JMUB6875 | reverse complement strand
GGGGTGGGTTGCGGGGCGGTACGGGCGTTTTCGGCGACCACCTGGCAACGGAGCGTTTCGAGGTCGCGGCCGAGGACGTTCAAGTGCTCGCTGAGCGAGGTGAATTCAGTCGACAGCCGCGCGATCAGGCGAGGATCGATGGCGAGATTCATGTCCGCCATACTCTCGACCAGGGCGTTCGGTCACATGAGTAGAAGTACCCGGGCCACCCGCGATTACTACCTCAATCGGCCCGGGTGAGATTTCGCGGCGGGTCAGGCGGGGTGCGCGGGGGCCTTGACGCGGGCGATGGTGGCGCGGATCTCGGCGGTGACGACGTCCGGGTCCTCCAGCATCGGGACGTGACCCAGGGCCGGGAGCGGGCGCACATCGAGGGTCGGCGTCGAAGTCAGGGGTCGGTAGATGTGCGGCGGGAGGATGCGGTCGTGCTCGGGGAGCAGGATCGTGACCGGGAGATCCAGGTCGGCCAGGCCCGTGAAACCCGTTGGGAGACCCGGATCTTCGGCCAGATCGTCGACGATCGCACATTCGGTGATGGCGGCGGTCATGGCCTTGGCCAGCGGATTGGGCACATCGGCGGGGCGGCTGGCGAGCAGCGGGAGCAGCAGGCTGCGCAGCAGATTCGGCATGGTCGGCTGACGGTCGGGGCCCAGGCCGATGAGGGGTCCGAAGGCGCGGAACTTGCGGAGCAGCGAATCCGCGGCGGCGGGTGTGCGCCACAGGCCCGCGGGGGCGATGGCGGTGCAGGAGCGGGCCCGGCCACGTGCGGCGAGTTCGAGGGCGATCCAGCCGCCGAGCGAATTCCCCGCGATATGCGCTGTGTCCCAACCGGATTCGTCGAGCAGGCGTTCGCAGTGGTCGACCAGGGCGGTGACGGTGGCGGGCCGGGCCGCCTCGGGACCGCCCCAGTGGCCGGGGAAGGTGGGCGCCAGCACGCGGTATCCGGTGGCCAGTTCGTCGAGGACCGAGCCCCAGGACTGCCAGGTGAGCAGCACCCCGTGCAGCAGGAGCAGCGGTTCGCCGCCGCCGGATCTGTGCACTGCCTCCGGGATCTCGACGCCTTCCACCATGCGCGTGACCTTACCGCCCGAAACCGTCTGCCGCCGGGCCCGATCGCGCTCGACCCCGGCGGGACGCGGGCGGTCACACGCCGTTGAGGAAGCGCTTCCAGCCGGTTCCGAAGGGCTGCTTGGCCTTCACCGAGCTGAAGCGCAGCGTGCCGTGCACGATGATGTGCAGCGGCCCGATGGGCGGGCCGGTGCGGACCTTGGTCTCGGCGCTGGAGGCGATGAGGTCGATATTGTTCATATCGACGGTCGCCTCGGGCGGGACGATCAGTTCGAGCGAACCGCAGGTGTCGTTCACGTGGATCTCGACCACCTGGGTGGACATGACGGCCTGGGTGAAGTCCAGGCGCACGCTGCCCAGCAGGCTGTTGATCATCAGGCTCGGCGGCACGTGCCAGTTGCCCTTGCGCTCCACGCTGGACAGGCGCGCGCGAATCACATTGCCCGGCACCGCAGGTGACATGCCGTAGCCCGGTGGCGTGCTCATCCGGTGCGCGGCCACGTACCGCGGCGGCTGCGGTGCGTAGGCCTGCCCGGCGGGGGCGGGCTGACCGACCAGCCGGATGCCCGGCAGATCGACCAGGACCGTATTGAGCTCGCCTCGGGTCTTGGCCGCGAGCGCGGTGTCCATGCGCTCGGTGAATTCCCCCAGCGACAGCATGCCCAGCCCGACCGCGCGCTGCAGCAGCCGGCCGACATGTTCGCGTTCGACATCAGATACCCGTAGATCCCGGTCGCCGATCACGGCGTTGCCGGTAGCGATCGCGGAAACCGCTTCAGGACCTCCCATGCCTTCGAGGCTACGAGCGCGGGGCCGCCGCCGCATCAGGGCAATCCCTGAACTCCGGCCCCTACTCGAGGCCCTGCTCGATGGCGTACCTGGTCAGTTCCACGCGATTGCCCAGCTGCAGTTTGCGCAGCGTGGACTGCACGTGGTTCTCGACGGTGCGGTGGCTCAGGCTCAGCCGGGTGGCGATCTGCTTGGCGGACAGGCCCTTCGCCACCATGCGCAGCACCTCGGTCTCGCGGTCGGTGAGGGCGGGGCGGTGGGGTTCGTCGCGGTCGGCGGGGGTGTTGGCGATGCGGCGGAACTCGCCGAGAACCAGTCCGGCCAGGCCCGGGGTGAAGACGGCCTGACCGGCGGCGGTGGCGTGGACGGCGTCCAGGAGTTCGGTGGCCGAGGCGCTCTTGACCAGGTAGCCGGTGGCGCCCGCCTTGATGGCGTCGAGGACGTCGTCGCGTTCGGCCGACGCCGAGAGCACCAGCACCCGAGTGCGGGGCGAGACGCGCAGCACCTCGGTGGTGGCGTCCGCGCCGTTGCCATCGGGGAGCTGCATGTCCATGAGCACCACATCGGGTCGGACCGCGGCCGCGCGGGCGGCGGCGGCGCGGACCCCGTCGGCGGTGGCGAGCACCTCGAATCCGGCCTCGGCGAGGTCGCGGGCGACGCCCTCGCGCCAGATCGGGTGGTCGTCGACCACCATCACGGTGATGCGCTCGGTCCTATCCGGCTCAGCCTCGGTCATATCCGCCTCCGCATCTCATTGTCGCCGTTCCAGGGGCACGCGGAATTCCCATTCCGCACCGGCCCCTTCCTCACCCTCGGCGGGTGCCGCCTCGAACAGCAGTTGCGCGGTGCCGCCGAGCGCCTCGACGCGGCCGACGATGGAGCGCGAAACACCCATGCGGCCTTGCCCTTCCGCCTCGGCCAGCCGTCCCGGCGGAATGCCGGGGCCGTCGTCGCGCACGCTCACGATGAGCTCATCGCCGGTATCCTCCAGCAGCACATAGGCTTTCGCGCCCGGACCGGCGTGCTGGACCACGTTCGCGAGGGCGGCGGCCACCGCGGCCGCCATTTCCCGGGCGGCCCAGCGGCCCAGGAGCACCGGCTCGCCCGGGGTGGAGACGAAGACCGACGGGGTCGCCTGGGCGGTGAGCAACGGCCGCAGATCCTCCTCCGCGCCCCCGGAGTCGGGGCGCGCGCCCTGTTCGGAGATGAGCACCCGCAACGCCACCTCCTGCTCGCCCGCCCGCTGCGCCAATTCCGCTGTCGGCCCGCCGATCTCGTTACCGCGCCGCTTGATGTAGCTGAGCACCTGCAGCACTCCGTCGTGCACCTCCCGCGCCAGCCGTTCGCGTTCCTCGGAGGCGGCGGTGAGCCGGACCGCGCGCTGCAATTGCGCGTGCGCGCGCCGGGCGGTGTTGGAGGCCAGGCCCAGGGCCAATCCGACCGAGATGAGCACCGGCAGAGTGGCGTCGCGCCACACGTCGAAATCCCATTGGGCGCGGGCGGTGATGACGGCCGCGGAGATCAGCAGGCCCGAGCAGATGCCGCCCAGCGGTCCCCACAGGATCGCCGCGGAGACAACGGCATTGGCGGCCCACAGGGTGGTGGGCAGGGTCTGATGGCCGTGATACCAGTCGTAGGAGGCGATCAGCCGGGTGGCGAAGATCAGCGCGATGACCACCACGTGATCGCCGATCACGACGGCGGTGCGGACCCGGGGATGGTGACGAATCCGCCACTGCGACAACAGCACCGCCGAGATGCCCGACCACACCACCATGATCGCGACCAGGAACCAGCTCAGCCGCTGATTGGTGTAGTAGGGCACCGAGGCGATCTGCTGGCCCACCGCGTACAGCAGCGTGACCAGCCGGAATGCCTGCACCGCGCGCCACAGCGGCGCGGAGGCGGCCCAGTCGGGATCGGTGTCAGTCCCCGGCGTCACCGCTGCCGCCGGGTGGCTTCGAGGGTTGGCGGTCGGTATCGCCCGGGGCCGCGGGGTCGGCCGGCACCGGGGGGACTCGGATCTCGTTCGGATCGTCGGGGTCGGCGTGGAACATCGGTTCGCCCGGCTCGCCGGTATGCAGTTCCTGGTACGCCTCTTCCGGCGAATCGGCCAGCAGCGAGCGCATGGCGGTATTGAGGACGGCAACGAACGGCACCGCGAGCAGACCGCCCGCCAGTCCGGCCAGCACCACGCCCGCCGCGATGGCGAGCACCACGGCCAGCGGGTGGATGCGCACCGCGCGGCCCATCAGCAGTGGTTGCAGCACATGGCCTTCCAGCTGCATGACCGCGACGGTGATGCCCAGCACGATGAGCGCGGTCACCAGACCCTTGGTCATGAGCGCGATGAACACCGCCACCGATCCGGCGATGAACGAACCCACGATCGGGATGAACGCGCCGATGAAGACCAGCGAGGCCAGCGGAAGTGCCAGCGGCACACTGAGAATCGCCAGGCCCGCGCCGATGCCGATGGCGTCGACCGCCGCCACCATGACGGTGGCGCGCACGAATCCGGTCAGGGTGCCGAAGCCCAGCCGCCCGGCGGTCCGCACCTTCTCGCGATGCGGGGTCGGGACGATGCGGGTGCAGAACTCCCAGATCTGGTCCCCGCCGTAGAGGAAGAAGATGAGGATGAACAGGGTCAGGAAGGTGCCGGTGAAGAATTCGCCGATGATCGAGGCGGTGGTGAGCGCGCCGCTGGTCAGCGCGTCCTTATTGGATTCGACGGTCTTGACGATGGTGTCGCCCGCATTGCGGATCTGATCGTTGCTCAGGTGCAGCGGCCCGTTGATCAGCCAGTCCTGCACCTGGTGCACGGAGGTCTTGAACTCGTCCGACAGCTGCGGCACACCGGAGACGAACTGCTCCACCACGAAGGTCATGATTCCGGCGAGCAGTCCCAGCGCCCCGACCAGCGCGACGAATACGCCGATCGCGCGCGGCACCCCGAACCGCTGCATCCAGTTGACCAGCGGCGCCATCAGCGCCGCGCCCAGCAGCGCGATCGACATCGGAATGGTGACCGTGGACAGCTTGCGCGCCAGATAGGCGACCGCCAGCACCGCCGCGAAGATGATCAGCAGCCGCCAGCACCACTCCGCGGTCTGCCGCACGATCGGGTGCACGGCCTCCGCGTCCTGGCGCCGTTCCCCGCCGGACTTGCCGGATCTGCTGGACCTTGCCTGCACCTCACTCACGTTGGCGAGCCTAACGGCCGAAACCTCCGTGGGCATGCACCGACGATCTAAACGCTAGATTGGTGATCGTGTCAGCGCCTTTGGAAGCGGTCAAACAGACCATGAAAACACGCTGGCCGCTGTACTTGGCTTCCATGCTCGCGGCCAACGCGTTCGGCGCTGTCCTGGTGTGGGCCTTCATCCAATACGGGTTGCCGGTTCCCGAAGGGGAGACCAGCGCGACCAGGCAGACCGGGCTGCTGATTCCCGGGCTGGTGTTCTCGATCGGCGGCTTCCTGAGCGTGACCGCGTCGGCGCTCATGCTGCGGCCGGTGATGCGCTGGCAGGTGCGGGGCGGGCCGCCGTCGCGGCAGGAACAGATGGCCGCGCTGCACGCGCCACTGCGGCAGGCGATCCTGCATCTGGTGCTGTGGCTGGTCGGCGGCGGCGTGCTGGCGTGGGTGATCATCATCCGGACGCCGCAACTGGCCGCCGCGGTGATCGTCACCGAATGTATGGCCGCCACCATCGTTTTCGGCTTCACCTACATGCTCGGCGAGCGCATTCTGCGGCCGGTCGCGGCGGAGGCGCTGACCACGGGCGCCTTCGACCACACGCTGACCGCGGGCGTCGGCACCCGCATGGCCATGACCTGGGGCATGGGCACCTTCGCGCCGACCATCGCCATCGTGCTGCTGTGCGTCACCCAGATTTCTTCCCGCGTCCAGTTTTCCGCGCAGTCGCTGGCCGTTTCGATTCTGCTGTTGTGCGGTGTGGTGATCATGCAGGCGCTGGCGCTTTCCATGCTCACCGGCTCCTCCATTTCCGATCCCATCCGCCAGCTCAGCCAGGCCATCGACCGGGTGCAGGAAGGCGCGCGGGATGTGCAGGTGGAAGTATTCGACGGTTCGGAAATCGGACTGCTGCAGGTTGGCTTCAACCGCATGATGGGCGAGGCCGCGAAACGCCGGGAACTGCAGGAATTGTTCGGCCAGCACGTCGGTGAGGATGTCGCGCGGCGCGCCCTCGAGTACGGCACCGAACTCGGTGGTGAAACCCGATTCGTGGCCGTGTTGTTCGTGGATATGGTCGGTTCCACCGCCACCGCCGCGGAACGCCCGCCGACCGAAGTGGTCAGCCTGCTCAACGAGTTCTTCCGGGTCGTGGTGGATGTCATCGACCGCCATCACGGGCTCATCAACAAATTCATGGGCGATGCCGCACTGGCCATCTTCGGTGCGCCGCTGGACCGTCCGGACGCGCCCACCGCCGCCCTGGCCGCGGCCCGTGAGCTGCGCGAAGCCCTGCGCGAGGTGGCCGGGCTGGATATCGGCATCGGCGTTTCGGCGGGGCTCGCGGTCGCCGGAAATATCGGCGGCGCGAATCGCTTCGAATACACCGTGATCGGCGATCCGGTGAACGAGGCGTCGCGACTCACCGAACTCGCCAAGGATCGACCGGAACGTGTTCTGACCTCCTCGAGCGCACTGTTCTTCGCCGACGAGAACGAGCAGCGGCATTGGCAGACCGGCGAAGAGGTGCAACTGCGCGGACGCCGCCGGAAAACGCGTCTGGCCTGGCCATTGCAGAGCACCGACCCGACTGATGCAGACGAGGCGGCGGCGAGTTCGTTAGGCTGACGACGTGACGGCCCATGGTGAGCTGCGCGGCGAACCTGTGCCGCCCGCGGAGAACTCGCGCCGTGGCAGGTTCTGGTGGGCGAAATGGGTTCTCGGCGCCGCACTGGTGGCGCTGCTGATTTCCGAGGGCGTTTATCTCTATCCGCGCCTGCACGAATCCTGGAAGAACCTCACCGAAATCCATTGGGGCTGGGTCGCGGCCTGCATCGTCATGCAGGCCGTTTCGATGAGCGGATTCGGCCGCATCCAGAAGCAGCTGCTGCACGCCGGCGGCGTCGAGGTGAGCCAGCGCAAATCGGTGTCGGTGGTGTACGGCGCGACCGGCATGTCGCTGACCCTGCCCGCGGGCCAGGTGTTCTCGGCCGCCTTCACCTATCGCCAGACCCGGCGCTGGGGCGCGAGCCCGATCGTGGCGTCCTGGCAGCTGGTGATGTCGGGCGTGGTGGCGGCGGCCGGGCTGACGCTGCTGGGCCTGTTCGGCACCGTGCTGGCCGGGGACCGGGTGGGCCCGCTCAAGGTGATTCTCACGCTGGGCACCATGGCCGCGCTGATCTGGGCCTTCAACTACGTGTCCCGGCATCCGGGCGGCATCGAGGCGCTGGCTCGGCGAATTCTGCAGCGGATCAACCGGATTCGCCACCGGCCCGTCGATACCGGCATGGACAAGGTCGGCGAGGTGCTGGCCCAGCTGGAATCGGTGGACCTGGGCAAGCGCGACGGCGCGTGGGTCGCGGTGTGGGCGCTGGTGCACCGGCTCGCCGATGTCGCCTGCCTGGGTTTCGCCTGCTACGCGGTGGGCGCGGATCCGCGCTGGGCCGCGCTCATGCTGACCTTCGCGGCCGGAAAGGCCGTGGGCACCATCCCTTTGGCGCCCGGCGGCATCGTCTACGTGGACGCGACGCTCATCTACTCGCTCACCGCGGCGGCCGGACTCCCCGCCGCCCAGGCCGTGGCGGCGGCCTTCCTGTACCGCCTGATCAGCTTCATCCTGGTGGCCATCGTCGGCTGGATCGTCTTCCTGTTCCTGTTCCGCAAGCCCCAGGACGACGAGGACGCGGCGTACGAGAAGGAGTTCGAGCAGCGCGGCAATTCGCTGGTCGCCGACCGCCGCCGCGCCAATCCCCAGGCCGACCAGGACGGCAGCTCCGCCTGACCCGGCCGGCAGCCCCGGGTGCGGTGTCCCTCCACGGGCGCGCCCGAGCCGCCCGTTACCCTTTGGCGCGTGAGGAAACTGGTGCCGTTCGCCGCCGATGTCGTGCTCGTGGTCGTGTTCTGCATCCTCGGACGACGCAGCCATGACGAGGCCGTGCTGGGCGCGGGCCTGCTGCGGACCTTCTGGCCCTTCGGCACCGGCCTGGTGCTGGGCTGGGTGATCGCGGTGGCGGTGGCCTCGGGCCGGGAGGGGGCAAGCGCGGCACGGCGTTTCGACGGCCGCGCGGTGTGGCCGACGGGGGTCATCCTGTGGCTGAGCACCCTGATCGGCGGCATGCTGCTGCGGGCCGTGTCCGGTCAGGGCGTCGCGTTCAGCTTCTTCCTGGTGGCCGCGACCTTCCTGGCGCTGTTCCTGATCGGCTGGCGCGCGGCCTTCCAGATCCTGCGGGCCCGGTAGCCGGGCCCGCGTCCGCTAGTCCGGCTGGGCCAGCGACTGGAGCAGTCGCGCCGCCACCCGCGCGGTCAGGTCGCCGCTGTCGGGATCGTCGATGTGGACGGCGAAGGCCAGGTCGCCCATGGTGGCGATGAGCCAGCCGTTGTTGCCGGTGGTCGCGGCGAAGGCCTGCACATCGCGATACCGGTTGAGGCTGGCCATCTCCGGAGCTCCCACCCCGTCGTGCAGCATGGCGCGCAGCCGGTCGGTGGCCTCGCCGGGCAGCGCGGCCAGGTCGGCCTCGGTGGTGGCGGGCTGGCCGATGGCGATCATGGGCTTGGGCACCTGGCCGTTGGCGACGGCGGCCGCCGCGATGGCCATGCCCCACGGGCTGGCCAGCAGCGAGTCCGCGGCATTGCCGCGCCCGACGTTCTCGGCGGCGTTCTTGCCGGTGGGCAGGCGGCCGGTGGTCTCGTCCAGGCCGGGCACCTTGAAGTCGATGCCGATCCCGAGCAGGCTGGCCGCGTCCGCCGCGTCGCCCACCGAGACATCCTGCGGCGCTTTGTGTTTGGTGACCGCGGCGACGTTCTTGAACAGCTCGATCATGCCGCCCACCGGGTACAGCCCGGTGAAGGCGATATTGCCGCGCTCGGTGGCCTGCGAGTTCTGCGCGGCCGCGACCACCGCGCCGCTGGAGGGCTGGATGGCCACGATGGAGGTGGGCGAGCCGGTGCTCACCACCGCGTCCTCGGCCGCGCGCTGCAGCCGCTGGTCCATGGTGGCGGGAATGTCGGCGCCGGGCGGGACCTGCTCGCCGGCCAGCTGGGTGACGAAGCGGCCGTCGGGCTCGAAGAGCTGAACTCCCCAGCCGGAGTGCTGGTCTCGATTGTCCTGCCAGACCTTGGTGAGCGCGTCCAGCAGGGGCGACCAGATGCGCCGGTCGACGGAGATGAGCTTGGGCTGCTTCTCCATGACCACGCCCGGGATGGGGGCCATGCGCGGTTCCAGGATATTGAAGTCGCCGTCGCGCAGGTTCACCGCGACGATGGGTTTGCCCTGCGAGGCCGAGAGCTGTTGCATCAGAGCGGGTCCGTCGATGAGCGGGGCGACGGGTGCGATGGCGGCGGCGAGCGCGTTGGTGGAGGCGACCGGGTCGGTGATCTTGGCCGGATCCAGCTTGATGACATTGATGGTCTGCTCGGCCATGAGCGGCTGGCCCACGATGTCGTTCACCTTGGGCGAGGGCTGGGCGAAGGTGCGCACCAGCTTGGCGCTGCGCTTGGCGTCCATCTGCGGCATGACCAGCGCGGGATCCCACGAGATGCGCCAGCCCACACTGAGGTTGCGCACGGTGCCCTGCAGGTCGTACTTCCAGTCGCGCTTCTCGCCGAAATTCCAGGAGCCGGTCATGGAGAAGAGGCCGGTCGTACCGTCCAGTTTGATGTACTGGGTCATGCGGTAGTCGGGCTTGCCGGGATCGAGACCCTCGAAAACTTGCTTCAGCGTTGCCGAGGCCCCCGCCGGGTAGGAGGTCAGCCGCGACGCTCCCTCATAGTCCTTCTTGTCGATCAGCGAGGCGAACTTTTCGACCACCGCTTCCGCACCCGTCGATCGCTCCCGAAAACCACATGACCCCATCGCGATCGCGACGGCAGCCACGCCCGCGAGTGCGATCGCACCCCGTACCCGGAAGCGGCGGGATCCCCACACATCCATATCGCCCACTCTTCACTCTGGCCACAACAGCAACAGGTCCACGGTACCGCGCGCCGAATGTCGGCGGCTCCACCTTTCCACCAGGCGTGCTTGTTCTGAGCACCACCATAGTGCCGAAATCGGTCAGCAGTGACCACTTACATGATCACCGGTCGGTTACGGCCCCTGGCGTATTCGAGACTCGGGAGACCGTTCGGTTCTCACTGGTGACAGCACTCCGGAGCATTCGGGGCGAACCCGGCGAACCTCGTTCTCCCAGAGCGGAATCCACGCGAGCGGAAACGACGTAACGTTGTAATCAGTATTACAACTCCATGCAGTAAGTGAGAGTGACCAACATGAGACACGGACATCGTGGACACGGTTTCGGGCGCACCGGCGGCTGGCAGCAAGCCGATCTTCCGGACACCTCGGACGCTCACGACTGGTTCGCTGGACGATTGCCAGCCGACTGGTTCACCGGACCCGCAACCCTCGAGATCGATCGCGACGAGATCGTCGTGGTCGGCGAACTGCCCCTCCCCGCAGCCGAACCCGCCGCCGAGACCCCCGCGGACGCCGCCCCCGCCGCGGTTCCGCAGGCCACCCGGGAGGGCATCCTGGCCCGCTTCCGGGAATCCACCCGACCCGCCCGCATGCAGATCGCCCAGGAGGCCCAGGCCCGCTACGGCCGCAATGTGGCCTGGGGCGTCACGGTCAACGGCGAGCGAATCATGTTCACCCACCTGGCCGTTCCGGTCATGACCCGGCTGCGCCAGCCCGAGCGCAAGGTGCTCGACACCCTCGTCGACGCCGGCGTGGCCCGCTCCCGCTCCGACGCCCTGGCCTGGACGGTCAAGCTGGCCGGTCAGCACGCCGAGGAGTGGCTCGAGGAATTGCGCTCGGCCATGCGCAAAGTCGACGACCTGCGCTCCGAGGGCCCGCAGGGCCTGTAGCCACGGACCGCGAGGTCTGTGGTCGTAGAGTGGGCGCATGCCTGCAATCGCCCCGATCCTGGTGCTCAACGGTCCGAACCTGAACATGCTCGGCACCCGTCAGCCCGAGGTCTACGGGGCGGACACCCTCGACGATGTGGTCGAGCTGTGCCGCAAGACCGCGGCCCGGTTCGACCGGGAGGTGGTGGCGTTCCAGTCCAATCACGAAGGCGCGCTGATCGACCGGATCCACGCGGCCCGCGGCATGGAGTCCGGAATCGTCATCAACCCGGGTGGACTCACGCACACCTCGGTGGCGCTGCGGGACGCGCTGGTGATCCCGGAGGTGCCGATCGTCGAGGTGCACATCAGCAATGTGCATGCGCGCGAGGAGTTCCGGCACCACTCCTACGTCTCCCCCATCGCTACCGCGGTGATCGCGGGGATGGGAATCCAGGGCTACGCGGCGGCCGTCGAGTTCCTCTGCACGCGCTAGCGCACTGATCAAGGGCCCGGCTCACCTCGAGCCGGGCCCTTTTTCATGCCCGGATAAATAGCTTGTCGACCTCGAAATGTAGTAGTTATGCTACATCTGATCCGGCTTCTACTACGGAGGGGAATCATGACGGTCGGCGAAGGCGTCGTTCTCGACGTCGAGAACCTGCGGATGCGCTACGGCACCCGCGATGTCCTGCAGGACGTCTCGTTCCAGGCCCATCGCGGCGAGGTGGTGGCGCTGCTCGGCCCCAACGGCGCGGGCAAGACCACCACCATCGAGATCCTCGAGGGTTTCCGCATGCGCTCGGCCGGGCGGGTCGAGGTGCTGGGCGCGGACCCGGCGCACGGGGACGAGGCGTGGCGGGCCCGGCTGGGCGTGGTGCTGCAGTCCTGGCGCGATCACGGCAAGTGGCGGGTGCGCGAACTGCTGGACTACCTGGGTATGTTCTACGCGCCGTACTCCACCGCGAGCCTCCAACGGCCCTGGGACACCGACGAACTCATCGCCGCCGTCGGCCTGACCGAGCACGCCGACGCCAAGGTGAACACGCTCTCCGGCGGTCAGCGTCGCCGCCTGGACGTGGCCATCGGCATTGTCGGCCGCCCGGAGCTGCTGTTCCTGGACGAGCCGACCGCGGGCTTCGATCCGCAGGCCCGCCGCGAATTCCACGATCTGGTGCACCGGCTCGCCGACGACGACCACACCACCATCCTGCTCACCACCCATGACCTGGACGAGGCCGAGAAGCTGGCCGACCGCATCCTCATCCTGGCCGGCGGGCGCATCATCGCCGACGGTTCGGCCGATCAGCTCTCGCGCCGCATCGCCGGTGAGGCCGAGATCAAGTGGACCCGCGACGATCAGCGGTTCGTGCACACCACGACCGAGTCCACCAAGTTCGTCTACGAGTTGTTCCAGCAGTTCGGCGAATCGGTTCAGGAGCTCGAGGTGCGCCGCGCCTCGCTCGAGGACACCTATATGACCCTGGTGCAACGCTTCGAATCCGGCCGGGGCGACACCGAACTGCGCACCCTGGAGGAGGTCGGCCGATGACAACGCTCACCAAACCCACCGCCCGCGTGAATCCCACGGTGATCGCGGTGAAGGCCGGTTTCAAGCGAGGCCGCATCGAGCTGATCCAGACCCTCACCAACGGTATGGACATCTTCTCGCAGTTCTTCTGGCCGGTGGCCACCATGGTCGCGGTGTTCTTCATGCGGCACGGCGATTTCCAGGGCACCGGGCTGGCGCTGGGCGCGCTGGCGCTGCCCAGTGTGCTCGGCATGATCGTGGCGTTCACCGGCATGTTCGGCATGGCGCAGGGTCTGGCGATGGACCGTGAGGACGGAACCCTGTTGCGCGCCAAGGCGACTCCCAACGGCATGCTGGGCTATCTGATCGGCAAGGTGGTCGCGGTCTCGGGGACCACGCTGGTCCAGGTGGTGCTGATCCTCGGCTTCGGGCTGATCGCCATCGGCGGGGTCAGCCTGGACAGCGTCGGCGCGTGGGCCACGCTGGTCGGGATCCTGGTGCTCGGGCTGCTGGCCTGCCTGCCGCTGGGCGCGGTCATCGGCTCGGCGTTCGACAGCCCGCGCAGCATCGGCTTCGTATCGTTCCCCATCATGGGTCTGGTGGCGATCTCCGGAATCTTCTACCCGATCACCGGCCTGCCCGGCTGGCTGCAGGCGGTGGCGCAGGTGTTCCCGATCTATTGGCTGGGTCTGGGCATGCGCTCGGCCATGCTGCCCGACAGCGCGGCGACGGTTGAGCTGACCCATTCGTGGCGGCACCTGGAAACCGTCGCGGTGCTCGGGGCCTGGGCGGTGCTGGGCTTCGTGCTGGCCCCGATCGTGTTGCGCCGCATGGCCCGCCGCGAATCCGGGGCGGCGGTGGCGGCCCGTCGCGAGAGGGCCATGCAGCGTGCCTACTAACAGCGAGCTCATCTACAACCGGATCGCGATGCTGCGCGCCGAGCGCGGCATCTCGCGCCGGGAGCTGGCCGAGGCGCTGGGTGTGCACTATCAGACGGTCGGGTATCTGGAGCGCGGGGAATACAGCCCGAGCCTGCACCTGGCGCTGCGGCTCGCGCAGTATTTCGAGGTGCCGGTGGAGGTCATCTTCTCCACCGCACCCTTTCCTCGAATCGGTTCCGAGACAGCCTGATTCAGGCGTTCTCGGGCACCGCGCCCATGAGCTCGTAGGTCGAGACCGCCTTGCCGGAGGCCGCGGTCGCGGACACCGCCCGACGCCAGAACGCCTGCGCGGTATGCGAGAGGGTCGCGTCCACACCGACCTCCTCGCTGGCGTCGATGATGTGCTGTGCGCCCGCGTCCATCATCTTCAAGCCGGCCTCGTCGGCCCAGCCGCCGTTCTGGTTCTCCACGGAGAACTGCTCCATGAAGTACGGGAAGGCGGCATTGGAGCGCACCGCGAACGGCACGAACTGCGCGATGCTGTGACCGGAGCGGGCGATCATGGCCGTGGCCTGGTCGAAGGCCAGCAGCCACGGGTGGAAGATGGTGAGCAGGCCCTGGTAGAAGACCTGCGCCAGGCCGTCGTCGGTACCCAGGTACTCCTGCGGGCTGAGCGGGCGCAGCAGCTCGGCGTGGGCGTCGAAGACCTCGCGCGGGCCACTGAAGAAGATGTAGGACGCCGGGTGCTCGATATTGTTGCCCGCCGACATGACACCGCCGGACAGGAATTCGGCCCCGTGCCCGCGCACCCACGCGCCGCCCTGCCGCGCCTTCTCCGGCGAATCGGAGGAGAGATTGGCGATCACCTTGCCTTGCAGGCGGTCCGCGGCCGGACCCAGCACGTCGTACATGGCGGCATAGTGGGTGAGGCTGAGGACGATCACCTCGTTGGCGTCGATGGCCTCGGCGACCGTGGCCGCCTTCTTCGCCCCGAGCTCGGCCATGGCATCGGCCTTGTCGGCGCTGCGGTTCCAGACGGTGACCTCCACGCCATCGCGCAGGAACGCCTTCACCATCGCGCGGCCCATCGGTCCGAGGCCGATGACGGAGACGGACTTCTTCTTGTCAGACATGGTTTCTGCCCTTCGGTTCGGGTTGATTCGAGCAGCGCGCTGACATCGATGGTGGCCGCGGTCGGTAGCCTCGGGAAGACCGCACGTTCGCGTGGGGTTGCTTACCTGGAGGTTCGAAATCTGGTCAGGAGGGCGCGATGAGTACCGAGGGTGACGCGGCTAACACGGTGTGCGGCATGTCCGTGGCCATCGATGTGGTCGGCGGCAAATGGAAGCTGCATCTGATGTGGGTGCTGGCCGAGGGGCCGCAGCGTTTCGGGCAGATCCGCCGCCTGCTGACCGGGGTGAGCGAGAAGGTGCTGGCCGAGAACCTGCGGCAGCTGGAGGCCAGCGGGGTGGTGCACCGGGAGATCTATCCGGAAATCCCGCCGCGCGTGGAGTATTCGCTCACCGAGCTGGGCTGGGAGCTCAGCGCGGCGCTGCGCCCGCTGGAGGAGTGGGGCGACCGCAATCGCGACCGGGTGCTCGGCCCGGCGCTCACCCAGGTGGGCTGATCGGACCCGTACACAGGCTGATTCAGCCCATGCCCAGGTAGGCGTCCTGGACCCGCCGGTCCGCGCGCAGTTCGGCGGTGGTCCCGGCCAGCACCAGCGCCCCGGTCTCGAGCACCGCGCCGCGGGCCGCCACCGACAGCGCCGCCTCGACGTCCTGCTCGACCAGCAGCACCGCGGTCCCGGCGGCGGCGATATCCGGCAGCCGGGCCAGGATCTCGTCCACCACCAGCGGGGCCAGGCCCAGCGAGAGTTCGTCGATCATGATCAGGCGGGGGTCGCTCATCAAACCCCGTGCGATGGCGCACATCTGCTGTTCACCGCCCGACAGCGTGCCCGCGGTCTGGTCGAGCCGCTCGGCGAGGCGGGGGAACAGGCTCAGCACCCGGTCCTGGTCCGCGCGCCGCACCGACCAGCCGCCCAGCCGCAGATTGTCGCGCACGGAGAGTCCGGCGAACAGCCGCCGTCCCTCCGGGACGTGCACCAGGCCGCGGCGCACCAGCTTCTCGGCCGCGACACCGGTGATCTCCTTGTCCGCGAACCGGATTCGCCCCGCCGACGGCCGGATCAGACCCGACACCGCGCGCAGCAGCGTGGTCTTGCCCGCCCCGTTCGGACCGAGCAGGGCGACGATTTCCCCTTCGGCGACAGTCAGATTCACCCCGTGCAGGACGGGCGTGCGACCGTAACCGCAGGACAGCTCGTGCACTTCCAGCAGTGTGCTCATGAGGATTCCTCCGCGCTCTCCCGCTTGGCATAGCGGGTGCCGAGGTAGGCCGCGATCACCCGGTCGTCACCGAGGACGGCCTGCGGCGTGCCCCGCATGAGCAGCTGTCCGTGATGCAGCACCGCCAGCTCGTCGCTGATGGCGGTGATCGCCCGGATGACGTGCTCCACCGCGACCACGGTGACGCCCTGTGACGGCAATTCCCTGATCAGCCCGATCATCTGCTGGATCTCACCCGCCCGGAGACCGGCCATCACCTCGTCCAGCAACAGCAGCCGCGGCTCGGCGACGAGTGCCCGGGCCAGTTCGAGGCGACGGGCGTCGCCGACCGACAGCGCCGACGGATCGGCCGTGGCGAAGCGGGTCAGGCCGATGCGCTCCAGCATGGCGTCGGCGGCGGTGAAGGCCTCGCGCTTGTGCTGCCGCCTGCGCGCGTACATGGCCGATACCGCGATGTTCTCGCGGACCGTCATACCGCGAAACGGCTTGACTATCTGGAAGGTTCGCGACACCCCGGCGTGCGCTATGCGCCACGGCTTCGCGCCGGTGACATCGACCCCGTCGACCAGGACGCGGCCCGCGGTCGGCCGCAGATGCCCGGTGACCAGGTTGATGAGCGTGCTCTTGCCCGCGCCATTGGGGCCGATCACCCCGAGCACGGTGCCCTCGGCGACGCTCAGCGAGACGTCGTCCAGCGCCGCGAGCGCGCCGAATCGCCTTGTCAGTCCCTGAATTTCGAGTGCGGGCGCGTTCACAGCCGATACGCCCGAACCGTGTCGAGCAGCGATACCCGCCGCTGGGCGACGGCATCCCGCACGAAATTCACCAACCCCATCGGGAACAGCAGCACCGCCACGATGATCACCGCGCCCAGCACGAAGATGTGCTCCTGCGGATAGTGGTCGCGCAGGTACTCCGAAACAAATTGCAGGCCAATGGCTCCCAGCACCGGGCCGATGACGGTGCCCGCGCCGCCCAGCACCACCATCACGATCATGAGCACCGTGATGTCCACGTCGAACATCCGCTGCGGGAAGATCGTCACCTGCTGGAACACGTACGCCGCGCCGACCGCGCCGGTCAGCGCGGCCGAGATGACCAGGGCGGTCACCTTGCTGATGGTGGTGTTGATCCCGGCCGCCGCGGCGGCGTCCTCGTCCTGGTGCAGCGCGCGCAGGCCGTAGCCGAATCGGCTGTGCGACACCAGCACACCGGTCAGCACCGCCACCGCGGCCAGCGCCAGGAACAGCAGGTAGAAACCGTCGTTGCCGAGCCACGGCGTGCCCCGCCCCGCCACCGTCGGCACGGTGATGCCGGTGCCGCCGCCGGTCAGGCCGCCGAGATTGGTGACCACCTCGCGCATGCCCTCCGCGGTGCCGAGCGTGGCGATCGCGAAGTAGTGGCCGCGCAGGCGCAGCAGCGGGAATCCGATGAGGGCCGCGAAAAGCGCGCAGCCGAGCGCGGATACGGGCAGCGCGGCCCAGAAACTCCAGTGCGCCTTGGCCATCAGCACCGCCGTCGTGTAGCCGCCGACGCCGAAGAACCCGACCTGCCCGAAGCAGGCGTACCCGGTGAGTCCGCCGATGATGTTCCAGGCCTGCGCCAGGGCGACGAACATGAGCACCGAGGTGACCACCCGCTCCTGGCCGGTGTACAGCTGTGTCTGCAGGCCGATGGCGGCGATAATCGCCACGACTCCTAGTGCCGCCCAGCCGATTACGCGCCGGCGGTCGCTCATGCTTCCACCCGCGCCTCGTAGTACGCCCGGCCCACCAGCCCGGCCGGGCGCACCGCCAGCACCAATACCAGTGCGGCGAAGGCGAAGACGTTCATCCAGGTGCCGCCGACGAAGTGCCCGGCCCAGGCCTGCACCACGCCCAGCAGCAGCCCGCCCAGCAGTGCGCCGTACATATTGCCCAGTCCGCCGAGCACCGCGACCACGAAGCTGAGCAGCGTGTAGGTCGGTGCGGCCGGGGGACTGAAGAATCCGATCATTCCCACCAGAGCGCCTGCGGCACCGGCCAATCCGGCCGCCAGGCCCGCGGTGAGCGCGTAGGTGTGGCGGGCGTTGATGCCCATCAGCCGCGCGGCGGTGCGGTCCATGCCGGTGGCCAGGATGGCGATACCGGTGCGGGTGTAGCGGGTGAACGCCACCAGTCCCGCGGTGGCCAGCAGCGCGATGCCGAAGGCGATCAGCCGCCCGTAGGGCACCTGCACGTCACCCAGCGCCAGCGACCGACCGGCGTACGCGGTGGGGATGGCGCGATAGTCGCCGCTGAACAGCAGCACCATCCCCTGCACGAACACCAGCTGCAGCCCGAAGGTGAGCAGCAGGGTCAGGAAGATCGGCGCGTTGACGATCTGATTGACCAGAATCCGTTGCACCGCATAGCCGATGGCGAACAGTGTCACCCCCGCGATCGGCGCGGCCAGCAGCGGATCCAGTCCGAGGGTGGAGTTCAGCTCCCACGCCGCGTACGCGCCCATCACCACATAGGACCCGTGGGTGAGGTTGACGACGTTCATCACGCCCCACACCAGCGAGAATCCCACCGCGATCATGGCGAGCAGCCCGCCCTGCAGCAGTCCCCAGATCGTCGCCTGCAGGAATCCGTCCACGGCTACCGCCGCGCGGGCCAGACGAGGGTGCCCGAGGCCTGATCCTTGGGCCAGACCGGGACCACCTTGCCGCCCTGGATCTGGATCACCGACATCGGCTTGACCACGTTCTCGCCGACGTCGTTGAACTTCAGCGGCCCGAAGAACGACTGGGCGTCCAAGCCCGCCATGGCATCCCGCACCTTGTCCGGTTCGGTGGAGCCCGCCTTCTGCACCGCCAGCACCATGGCCAGGCAGGCCGCCGAGGCCTCGGCATTGTGATACTGCGGGGTGCGGTCCGCGCCGAACTTGGTGCGGAAGGCGTCGACATACTCCTTGGCCGAACCGAAGACCGGGTCGCTGCCGCCGATGGCGGAGGTCCACTGGCTCGACGACAGCACGCCTTCGGCCTTGTCCCCCAAGGTCTTCACGAAGTCCGGCGTCGGCGGGGCCACGGTCTCGGCGAAGCCGGAGGCGGGCGTGATGCCCAGCTCGGCGCTCTGCTGAATGATCGCGATGCCCTCGGCCAGATGCACCGAGCCGATGATCAGATCCGGGGCCGGTCCCTTGATGGCGGTCAGCGCGGCGCTGACATCGGTGGTGCCATTGGGGAATTCCTGCCGCGGCAGCACCTGCCAGCCCAGCTTGCGGGCGGCGTCCTCGCCGCCGGAGGCGACGGTCTTGGAGAAGCCGTCGTCGGCGGAGAGGAACACCACCGACTTGGGTTTCGGATTGGCGAGCTCGTCGATGGCCTTCACGATCGATTCGGCGTACTTGCTGGCGGGCGAGAGCACCGCGAAGGTCCGCTTGTAGCCGTGGGTGAACAGCTTGTCGTCCGCGCCCGCGGAGTCCGCCATCACCTGGCCGTTGCGCTCCACCACCGGCATGGCCGCGCCGGTGGCCGCGGTGCCGTAGGGCCCGAGCAGCAGCTTCACGCCGCGGTCGTTGAAGCGGTCGACGATCTGGCCGGCGGTGTCGGGAACCGAAGTGTCGTCCTGATATTCGATCTCGAGCTTGAGCTTCTTGTCGCCGACCTGCACGCCCCCCTTGGCATTGACCCGGTCGATGCACAGGTCGTAGCCCTCACGGGTGAGCACGCCCTCGCGCACGGTGGTGCCCGACAGTGACAGTGACGCACCGAGTTTCAGCGTATCGCCGGTCGGACCGGTGTTCTCCGCGCCCTTGGAGCCGCAGCCCGCGGCCACCAGCACCACGATGCCCGCCAAACCGACGGTGCGGGACAGGCCTCGCATACCGCCCCGAAAGCCCTTGATTGATCCCACGTCCACTACTCACTTCCGATCCGTGCCGCCGCCGCGACCGGGCACGCCTCCCCGCGTACCTGAAGACCATAGGTCCCCGGGACGCCGTCCGTCCCGTGATCGCGCAAGGCCACCCTGGTGGTCGCCGATTGCCGTCGGATTGGCAGTGAATAAGCGTGTGACCGCTAGTTTTCGGCTATTCGCGCACCGATGCGCGCCAGCAACGCGGCGGCATCCGCCATGCTGCGGGCCGGATCCGGCTCCAGCTCGGACAGGGCGTACGCCCCGGCGAATCCGGCCGCGCGCACCTGCTCGGGAGTGAGCGCGATGCGGCCCGCCACCGCGAGCACCGGCACCCCGGCCGCGCGCGCCGCGTCCAGCACCCCGAGCGGCGCCTTGCCGGACAGGCTCTGCTCGTCGAGCGACCCCTCACCGGTGATCACCAGATCGGCCTCGGCCACCTGGCTCTTGAAATCGATGAGGTCGAGGACGAGTTCGATCCCGGACCGCATGCGCGCGCCCAGCGCCGCCAGCGCCCCGAATCCGGTGCCGCCCGCCGCGCCCGCGCCCGGCTTGTCGGCCCATTCGGGACCGAGGACGGCGGCCCAATTCTTCAGTGCCGCTTCGAGAGTGGCGACCTGGTCGGGATTCGCGCCCTTCTGCGGCCCGTAGATCGCGGCCGCGCCATTGGTGCCGAGTAGCGGATTGTCCACATCGCTGGCCAGCGTCAGCTTCGCATCGGCCAGGCCCGGATGCAGATCGTCGCGCTCCACCCGCACGGCGCGCACGAGTGCCGCACCGCCGCAGGGCAATTCGTTCCCGTCCACATCGAGGATGCGCAGGCCGAGCGCCTGCAGCATGCCCGCGCCGCCGTCGGTCGACGCGCTGCCGCCGAGTCCGAGCACGAGGTCGCGCGCGCCCCGGTCCAGGGCGTCCCCGATCACGTCGCCCACCCCGTAGGTGCTGGCGTGCAGCGGATCCGCCTGTCCGCCGGGAAGTTTCGTGATTCCGCTGACCGCCGCCAGCTCCACCACCGCGGTCGCCCCGCGCACCGCATACGACGTCGTCACCGGGGCGAGCGTCGGCCCGTAGCTCTCGACCTCGACCCGTTCCCAACCCGCCGCCACGAACGCGTCCACGGTCCCGTCCCCGCCGTCGGCCACCGGCAGCCGCCGCACCGCGGTCTCGGGGGCGGCCCGGGTGATTCCGATGGCCAGCGCGTCCGCCACCTGCGCGGCGGTGAGGGAGCCCTTGAATTTGTCCGGGGCGAGCAATACCCGGCGCGGCCGTGGGTTCGTCATCCATACATTCTGATCAATGGTGTGGGAAGCGACACGCCCGGAGCCACCCTTCCCGCAATCGGACAAATTGCCAGTGCGCGCGCACTAACGTCGCACCCATGTCGAGTGAGTCGATCGAGGTCCGCAAGAACGCCGCACTGGATCGGTTCGAGCTGTACGTGGACGGCTACCTCGCCGGTGTCGCCGCCTACCAGGACACCGCCAACGAGCGCGCCTTCGTGCACACCGAGATCTATCCCCAGCACGAGGGCCAGGGGTACGGGCGCAAGCTCGTGCAGGGCGCGCTGGACCAGACCCGGGACGAGGGTTACGGCATCCTGCCGCTGTGCCCGATGGTGCACCACTTCGTCGAATCCCGGCCCGACTACCTGGCTTTGGTGCCGCGGTGGTCCAGAGAGCGGCTGAACCTGCCCCAGGGCTGACCCCGGTTCAGTACGCCTTGACCGCCCCGTCCAGCGCGACCTGCAGTTCGTCGCGCACCACCCGCGTGATCTCGGCGGGTTTCATGGGCAGCTCCGCCACGGGTACGCCGAAGTAGAAGCTGGCCGAATGCGCCTCTTCCTTGGTGGGCTCCACCCGCGGATCCGGGCGCGGCCCGTAACTCAACCCCAGACTCACCAGCACCGGCTTCGCCCCGAGCTTCCTGGCCCGGAAGGCGATGTGCCCGATACCCGTTCCGACCTGCTGCACCTGGGTCGGATCGACGTCGTTGCAGGTGCCCTCCGGGAACACCGCCACCCCGTCCCCGCGCGCCATGCGCTCGGCGCAGATGTCGATCATGCGCTGCCCGGCCGCGTTCACCGCGCGCAGCCCGTGGTCCTTGCCGCGGAAGACCGGGATGCCGCCCATCATGTCGATGCGCTCGCGCAGCTTGGGTTCGATGAACAATTCGTCCTTGGCAAGCACCCGGGTGCGCCCGATGACCGGCCGCAGCGCGCTGCGCCAGGCCGCGGCGGCGACGGTGTAGGGATCGAGTTGTGAGAGATGGTTGACCGCGATGAGCAGCGGCCGCCCCTGGGAGATGAACTCGCGCAGCCGTTCCCGCGCGCCCGGCGCGTAGTCCACCCGAGGCCGATAGCGACGCCCCAGCAGCCAATAGGCCGCCCGTGCCTTCAACAGATTCTGCTGGTGATCACGATAGAAGTCGTACACGGCATCGCTGTTCTCGAGGATCACCTCGGGACGTTCCATAAGGTCACCCTAGCTACCAACCGCAAGGTATGCGGGACAAGTTTTTCGGGCGGTACGGGGCCCGCTACGGCACAAATGGGTAACCAGCAAATTAAGCAACGCAATTACCCTGTCTCAGTGCGATGATGGCGGAGTGGCACGCGCAGACGAACACGGTGACCGTTCTCGACGCGAATTCCGGCACGAGGACCAGGTAGTTCGCCCTGGCACGTTGCTGGTGTCCGCAACCGATCTCGTAGAGCCGTCCTTCCGACGTTCGGTGGTCTACATTCTCGAGCACAATGACGGCGGCACCTGGGGCGTGGTGCTCAACAAACCCAGTGAGACCGCACTGCACGATGTGCTCCCCAACTGGACCGAACTGGCCGCCGGGCCGCGCGCGCTCTATATCGGCGGTCCGGTGAAACGCGATGCGGCGCTGTGCCTGGCCACGGTCAAGGTGGGCGCCTCCATCGCCGGATTGTCGGGCGTGCGCCGGGTGGACGGCCGGGTCGCCCTGGTGGATCTGGATTCCGATCCCGATCAGATCGAGGGTCTGGTCGAGGGCATCCGGGTCTTCGCGGGCTACGCCGGATGGACCTTCGGCCAGCTGGAGGGCGAACTCGACCGCGGCGACTGGATCGTGCTCTCCGCCTTGCCCTCCGACCCCCTGGCCGGCCGCGGCGACCTCTGGGCCCAGGTCCTGCGCCGCCAGCCGCTCCCGCTGTCCCTGCTGGCCACGCACCCGATCGAGCTCGAACGCAACTGAACCATCGGGACGTCTGTGTCGTGAACGATGCGGAGGTGAGCGATGCCGGAGGATCAGGCCGCGTTGCTCCGCGCGCTTTACGAGGAGCATGCGGCCGCACTGTGGCGTTACACCTACGGTCTGGTCGGGGATCCGGGGCGGGCCGAGGACATCGTGCAGGAGACCCTGCTGCGCGCGTGGCAGCGACCCAATGTGCTGGATCAGTCGACGAGCTCGGCGCGGGCGTGGCTGTTCACGGTCGCCCGTAATCTGGCGGTGGACGAGCATCGCAGCGCGCGCAGCCGGCGCGAGTTCCGCACCGATCACCCGCCCGAGGTGCCCGAACCGGACAAGACCGATCGGGCGCTGGACGGCTGGCTGGTCGCCGACGCGCTGGCGCGGCTGAGCGTCGATCACCGCGACGTGATCGTCCGTGCCTACTACCGGGGACTGTCCACTCATCAGATCTCCGATGAGCTGGACATCCCGGAGGGCACGGTCAAGTCCCGGATGCACTACGGCATGCGGGCATTGCGATTGGTGCTGCAGGAGATGGGGGTGACGAGATGACCGAGGGCCATGAGCTGTGCGATGGCTACACCACCTGGGATGGCGCGTACGTGCTCGGTGCTCTCGCCCGGGACGACCGCCGCGAGTACGAGGAGCATCTGATCGGATGCGACGCGTGCCGCACGGCCGTGGGGAAACTGGCCGGGCTGCCCGGCCTGCTGGCGCTGGTGGACCCGGACACCGCGCTTTCGGTTGCGGCGCAGGAGGATCCGCCCGCCAGCGTGCCGCCGCCGCCCGAGCGGCTGCTGCCGACGCTGGCCGAGCAGGCCGCCAAGCGGCGGCGCCGGGGGCGATGGTGGACGATCGGCGGACCGGTGGCGGCGGCCGCCGCGGCGGTCATGATCGCCGTGCCGGTGACGGCCACCGTGGCCCGCGACAACGGCCCCGCGGTGGTGCAGCAGGTGGTGGCGCAGGGTCCGCTGAAGGCGCAGACCGACACTCCGATCCAGGCCACCTTCAAGGTGATCACCATCGACGGCCAGACCCGCGTCGACATGTGGTGCCAGTACCCGCCCGCCACCGACAAGGACGACGAGTTCTACATGTGGACGCTGTCGCTGTGGGTGACCCGCGACGACGGCGCGCAGTCCAAGCTCGCCGAGTGGACGGTCCGGCCCGGACAGACGCTGACTCCGGACGGCACCACCTCGGTGTCGCCGGAGCAGCTGAAGACGGTCGAGATCCGCAATATGTCGGGCAAGGTGCTACTGGCGGCGAGTATCTGACCGGATCATCGGGTCTTGCGACGGAAAGTCGTGGTGGACCAGAAGTATCCGGCCAGACCGATCGCCGCGCACCAGCCGATGGCGAGAATCCCGTTGTGCCCGATCGGCCCGCCCATGAGCAGCCCGCGCAGGGTCTCGGTGATGGGGGTGAAGGGCTGGTATTCGGCGAACTGCTTCACACCCGCGGGCATGGTGTCGGTGGGCACCAGGCCGCTGCCCAGGAAGGGCAGGAACAGGATCGGTGTCGGCATATTGGACGCGCTCTCCGGCGTCTGCGCGATCAGGCCGAAGCCGACGCCCAGCCAGTTCAGCGAGAACACGGTCAGGGCGATGAGGCCGAAGGCGGCCAGCCATTCCACCGGATTCGCGTTCGGCCGGAAGCCGACGGCCAGCGCCGTCAGCGTCATGGCGGTCACGCCAAGCATGCCCTGGATCAGGGTGCCCACCACCTGCCCGGTCAGCACCGAGGCATGCGAGAAGTGCATGGCGCGAAAGCGATTGATGATGCCCTTGGTCATATCGGTGGCCATGCCGACCGCGACGCCCGCGACCATGTACGCCGGGATGATGAGCATCATGCCGGGCGTCAGATAGTCGATGTACTTGCCGCCGGTCGCGGACCTCAGCGCGCCGCCGAACACGTAGTTGAACAGCAGCAGCAGGAACACCGGCATGATGACCAGCGCGAAGGTCATGCCCGGATAGCGCTTGGCGTGCACCAGATTCCGGCGCAGCATGGTCTTCGAATCGGCGAAAGACGTTGTCACGGAATTCATCGCAGGGTCTCCTCCGCGGAAACGTGGCCACCGGTCAGGGCCAGGAAGACGTCGTCGAGGTCGGGGGTGTGCACGGACAGGCCCGACGGTTCCACCCGGGCCGAGTCGAGACGGTCGATGACCTCGCGCACCGAGCGCACCGCGCCGTCACTCGGAATGGCCAGCGTGAAATCACCGTTGATCCGCGCGGCATCGCCGAAAAGCCTTGCGGCGGATTCGAGTCCGTCGCGGTCACCGAAGTCCAGGCGGATGTAGCCGCCGGGCACCAGACGCTTGAGCTGATCCGCGGTGCCCTCGGCGACCAGCCGGCCCTGATGCAGCACGGCGATGCGGTCGGCCAGCTGATCGGCCTCCTCCAGGTACTGCGTGGTCAGGAAGATGGTGACGCCGCGCGCGGTCAACTGCCGGATCACGTCCCACATGGCGCGGCGGCTGCGCGGGTCCAGGCCCACGGTGGGCTCGTCGAGGAAGATGATGCGCGGATCGCCGACCAGGGTCATGGCCAGGTCCAGGCGGCGGGTCATGCCGCCGGAGTAGCTGGACGCGACCTTGTCGGCGGCCTCCTCCAGATCGAAGGTGGCCAGCAGTTGCGCTGCGAGCCTGCGGCTTTCGCCGCGCGGCAGATGATGCAGGTCGCCCATGAGCAGCAGGTTCTCGCGACCGGTCAGCAGTTCGTCGACGGCCGAGAACTGGCCGGTGACACCGATGATCGAACGCACGCCGTCGGGCTGGGCGCCGGGATCGTAACCGCCGACCGAGATTTCGCCGCCGTCGGCGCGTTTCAGGGTGGACAGGATCTCGACCGTGGTGGTCTTGCCCGCGCCGTTGGGGCCGAGCAGCGAGAAGACGCTGCCCTGCGGGACGGTGAAGTCGATGCGGTCGAGCACGATGTGCTCGCCGAAGGATTTGCACAGGCCGGTGACCGCGATGGCCGCCGAATCGGGGTGGTTCATGGTCCCCTCTCATTCATCAATAGGTAGGCATGAACGCATGAGTCATCCATGCCGTGACCGCCGAGGCATGCGGTCAAAGCGTTCTGGTCCAGCTATTCAGTTGTGCTACAAGGTTTTCGGATCAGATATCGAGATCCTCGACCTGCGGGTGCTGGGTGGCGTCCACGACGCGGGCGTAGAGGTTGTCGGGGATCTTGCCCTTCAGATCGTCGATGGTGTCGAAGACCTCGAGGGTGAAGTCACCCCAATCCTGTTCCCCCAGACCGAGAAAGCGACGCCACTGCCGCCAGTCCTTGAGGACGTTGGTGTCGGTCGGAAAGTCCGACCAGTTGGAGAAGTGGCTGTGCACCGCATACGCGCCTTTGCGGGTGCGGTACACCCGGATGTCCTCGATGCGCTCGTTGGCCATCTGGTGCCAGTGCGTGAGCAGACTGCCGGAGAACCGGACCTGCCGGACCCCGTCCTTGCCCACCTTCAGGACCACCTCTTCGTAGCCCTGCTGGCGGCCCTCCTCGAGCTCGATGAAGCGCCGCAGCGCCGTCACGATCGCGCCCGACAAGTTGCCCCCCACCAGCTCCTGCGCGCGCTGAAACAGCTTGAGGTCATCATCGGATACGTAGATCGTCTTGTTCGGCATGACCTAACTATACGTAGATGTATACGTAGAGAGCAAGACCTGCCGCGAAAAGCGGAGATTGAACCGCTGACGACTCGCATTCGTATCCGGATTGAGGGTATTCGGGCACCGGTGGAGATCACCGAAAGGAAGCGCCCATGCACAACGGGACACGCGTCGTAGATCACCTGGTCAAGGCGGTTTCCGCGCTGGGCGTCCGGCATATCTTCGGTGTCGGCGGAGCGAATATCGAAGACCTGTACGACGCGGCCTTCGATCATCGGGACCTGATCACCGCCGTGGTCGCCAAGCACGAGTTCGCCGCCGCCACCATGGCCGACGGGTACGCCCGCTCCACCTCCGGGCTCGGCGTCGTGTGCGCCACCTCCGGCGGCGGCGCGGTGAATCTGGTAGCCGGACTCGCCGAGGCGTACGCGTCCCGGGTGCCCGTGCTGGCCCTGATCGGACAGCCGCCGACGGTCCTGGAGGGCAAGGGCGCGTTCCAGGACTCGAGCGGGCGGGCCGGCTCCTTCGACGCGGTCGCGCTGTTCACGCCGATCTCGCACTACTGTGCGCGCGTCGAGGCGCCCGCCGACCTGCCCGCTCACCTCACCCACGCGATAACCGCGGCCCGGAGGGGTGGGCCCGCGATTCTCCTGCTGCCCAAGGATGTGCAGCAGGCCGACCTGGTCGCACCCGATTTCGTGCCGCCCTCGCACGCGTATCGGCGGGAGATCGACAGCCTGTGGCGGGTGCTGGACATCGTGCGCGGCGCCCGCGCCACCGGCAAGATCGTGATCGTCGCCGGCGACCAGGTGGCCCGCGACGACGCCCGCGGACAACTCACGCGCTTCGCCGCCGCCGTGGACGCGGCCGTCGGCGTCGCGCCCGACGCCAAAGACGTTTACCACCACGCGGATCCGGGCTGCTGCGGCGTCTCCGGGAGCATGGGCAATCCGGAACTGATGGACGCGCTGCACGGTGCGGCGCTGTGCCTGCTCATCGGCACCCGCATGCCGGTCACGGCGCGGGCCGGGATGGAGGACGCGCTGGCCGCGGTGCCGCTGGCCAGCATCGGCGCGATGCCGCCCTTTCTGCCCGGCCGGCACGCGCACAGCAATGATCTGGCCCGGTCCCTCGCCGAGCTGGTCGGCGAATTGAATTCCGGCGCAGCACATTCCGGTGCCTCGATCATTCCGCTGCGAGCCCGCCCGCCGCGGGAACCCGCGCTGACCCCGCTGCCGGTGCCGCCGTCGGACGGCCCGGGACTGCGCTACCGGGAGGTGGTCGAGACCCTCAACGAGGCCCTGCCCGAGGGTGCGGACGTCTTCGCCGACGCGGGCAATACCGGTGCGGCCGTGGTGCATCACCTGCGGCTGCCCCGCGACGGCCGCTTCACCGTCGCGCTCGGCATGGGCGGGATGGGTTACTCGTTCGGGGCCGGGATCGGGTCCGCGTTCGCCCGCCACCGCCGTCTGGACGGCGGTCCCCGCCGCACCTACGTGATCGCCGGTGACGGCGCTTTCTTCATGCACGGCATGGAAATTCACACCGCGATCGAGCACGCCCTGCCCATCACCTTCGTGGTGTTCAACAACAACGCGCACGCCATGTGCATCACCCGAGAACAGCTGTATTACGGAGATCGCTACAGCTTCAACCGATTTCGTCCCGCGTATCCGGGCGCGGGAATGGCCGCCATGTTCCCGGATCTGTGCACCCACGCACCGGAGTCCCTCGCCGAGTTCGCCGCCGCGCTGCGGCATTGCGCCGATCGCCCGGGGCCCTCGTTCGTCAGCGTCGACTGTGACCCCGACGAAATCCCGCCGTTCACACCGTTCCTGACGCCACCCAGGAGGTAACCCGTGACCACCAGCGCCCTGCCCGCCCTGTCCGACATCCCCGACGCCGTCATCCCCGGCGTGCTGCGCATCGAGAATTCCGATCGCGAGGCCACCACCCCGATCATCCTGGACATGCTGCGATCGGTGTATCCGCACGACCAGATCTTCGGCGACTACTGCCCGGTCCAGGGCTATATCGAGGCCCCGCCGCGGGACCTGTACGAGTATCTCGCCGACACCCGGTGCCTGGAGGAGTGGACCTACAGCCTGCGCGGGTTCACCGAGACCGAGGAGCCCGGCCTGTGGGAGTCCTACGATCGGCTGGGCGACAGCACCAAGATCTACACCCGCACCGTCGCCAATCCCGACGCCATGACCGTGGACTACCACTGCGCCTGGGATCAGAGCGAGCACCTGTGGATGATCTATCTGATGCGGGTGGTCGACGCCCAGGTGGTGTTCGACAAGCCGGGATCGGTTGTGCTGTGGACGAATTGCCACCACCCGTTCTACGACAAGAACCCCTACAAGGACACCGCGCCGGACAAGCGCAAGGTCTGGGTGGGTGACTTCTGGGAGATGTTCTCCGCCGGGCACCAATTGGAGCTCGACAACCTCAAGGCCATCGCCGAGTATCGCGCGTCGCACGGCCTACCTATCAAACCCGCTTGGATGGAATGAGTTGTAGGCCATGGACTTCACCGAACCCGCTTTACGGACGCCGCCTGTCAGCCTGGTCGACGTAGCCAGTTACCTGCCGGGCGAGCCGGTCCCCACCGAATACTTCACCCAGTTCTCGCGCTCGGACCGGATGGCCAAGAACGTCATGTTCCGGGCCCCCAAGGGCCGCCATCACGTGGCCCGCGACGAGACCTCGGTCGACATGGTCGAGCGCGCCACCGCGCCGCTCATCGAACGCCATGGCCGACAGGCGATCTCGGAGATCGACGTGCTGCTCACCCACACGCAGCTGCCCGACAATCCGGTGCTGGGCGCGGGTCCGGAGGTGGCGCGACGGCTGGATATGAAGCCACGCTATGTCTTCGACATCCACAATGGCGGCTGCGCGGCCTTCGTCCACATGATGTGGATGGCCCGCATGATCCTGCAAACCACCGACGCGCGCACCGCGCTCATCGCCTGCGCCCAGAACTGTGCGGGCCCGGTCTTCACCCAGTCCGAGATTCGCGGTCTGGCCCAGGCTCCGGTCCCCGGCGACGGCTGCGGGGTGGGGCTGCTGGTGAAGAACAATTCCGCGCCCATCCTCGATATCGAATGCCGGACCTATCCGGAGTTCGCGGGGGACATGGAATTCAGCACCAATGGCGAGCGCAAGTATTGGGAGCCCGGCGAGGGCCAGGGCTGCGTGACCTTCACCGAATCCAAGGTGGCCAAGGTGATGACGCGCGGCAACCGGCTGGTGCCGGAGGTGGCGCAGGTCGTGTGCAAACGCATCGGGGTGAAGTCCCGCGATATCGACACCTTCGTGACCAATCAGCCCAACCGGCTGTTCCTGCGCAACTGGAACGAGGCCATGGAGCTGCCGCCCGAGCGGCATCCGGACACCTTCGACAGCTGCGGGAACCTCTTTGCCGCGGGCATTCCGGTCACCCTCGACACCGAGAACCGGGCCGGGCGGCTGCGCAATGGATCGGTGGTGCTGATGGCGGCGTTCGCGCACGCCGGGGACTTCGCGGGGGCGGCGGCCGTGCGCTGGGGGGCCGCGCGATGACCCGCGACGTGGCGCCGGTGAACTGGCCCACCGGAATGCGCGGCACGGATCACGCGGGACCGACCGTTCGATACGACCTGAGTCTCAGCGAAAACCCGTTTCCCCCATTGCCTTCCGTGCTCGCGGCGCTCGAGGACTGCATCGACCGGGCGAACCGGTATCCGGAGTTCCTGCCGCGGCGGCTGCCCACGGTGATCGCCGACCATCTCGGGGTGGGCCCCGAGCAGGTGGTGGTGGGTTCCGGCGCGACCGGGGTGGCCATGCAGATCATGCAGACCCTGCCCCGTGCCGGTGACGGATTCGTCTATGCCGCACCGACCTTCGACGGCTATCCGATCATGGCCGATATGGTCGGGCTGCGGTCGGTGGCGGTGCCGCTGGATCCGCACGGCCGCCAGGACCTGTGGGGCATGGCGCGCGCGGTGGACGAGGACACCGGGCTGATCGCGATCTGCCGTCCGCACAATCCGACCGGAACCGTGGTCCCGGCCAGCGAATTGAAGGCGTTCCTGTATTCGATTCCGGAGCGGGTGCCGGTGGTGCTGGACGAGGCGTACGTCGAATTCCTGGGCGCCACCGACACTCTCGATGCCCGCGAACTCGTTTCCCGCCATCCCAATGTGCTGGTGCTGCGCACCTTCTCCAAGGCGTACGGCCTGGCCGGGCTGCGCATCGGCTATGCCTTCGGCGCGCCGGACCTGGTGCGCCGGGTGCGCCGGTTGCAGTTGCCGTTCGGGGTGCCCGCCACCGCGGTGGCCGCGGTGCGCGCCTCCTACGCGGCGGAAGCCGAACTGGGCGAACGGATTCTGCGCATCACCACCGAGCGCGAACTGCTGCGCGCCGAGCTGCGCCGCGGCGGCATCCGGGTACCGCGGTCGAGCGCCAACTTCCTGTATCTGCCCGGCCGCGATATCGCGCCCGCGCTGGCGCTGGCCGGGATCGTGGCCAAACGCTATCCGGACGGCAGCGCCCGCATCGCCGTCGGCGACCCGACCGCCGACCGGGCCGTCCTGCACGCGCTGGCCGCGCGCCCCTCGGCGGGCGGGCGCTCGCTGCGGCGCGAGGACAGCCGGCTGCTCACGCTGACGGCGCGGTACGAGCCCAGCGTTGTGCGAGGGCGGCGCAGGTGATCAGCTGAATCTGGTGGAACATCATGAGCGGCAACACGATCAGCCCCACCGGATGACCCGCGAACAGCACCGTCGCCATGGGTAGACCGGTGGCCAGGCTCTTCTTGGAACCGCAGAACACCACCACGATCCGGTCGGCGCGATCGAAATGCGCCGCCCCGCCCAGGAAGCCGGTCACCGCCAGCACGATGGCCAGCAGCGCGCAGCACACCAGCGCCAGCCCCAGAATCCGCCACGGCGACATGGCGTGCCAGATGCCCTCGACCATGCCCGCGCTGAAGGCGCTGTAGACCACCAGCAGGATGGACCCGCGATCCACCAGCTTGGTCGGCTCGGCGTAGCGCGACAGGAAGCCCGTCACCTTGGGCCGGATCAGCTGGCCGAGGAAGAACGGCACCAGCAGCTGCAGCACGATGTCCACGATCGCGGACGGATCGACGGCGGCCTGGCCGGTGGTGTTCATGAGCAGGATCACCAGCGCGGGAGTCAGGAAGACGCCCAGCAGGTTCGACACCGTGGCGCTCACGATCGCGCCCGCCACATTGCCCTTGGCGATGGAGGTGAAGGCGATCGAGGACTGCACCGTGGACGGCACCAGGCACAGGAACAGCAGGCCGGTGTAGAGGTCGCTGGTGAGCACGTGCGGCACCAGCACCCGGGCGGCCAGGCCGAGCACCGGGAAGAGTACGAAGGTGCAGGCCAGCACCGTCAGATGCAGCCGCCAGTGCTTGAGGCCCGCGATCGCCTCCTGCGGAGACAGGCGGGTGCCGTAGAGCAGGAACAGAAACGCGATGGCGATCTTCGTCAGCCAGCTCACGACATGCGCCGCGTCGCCCTTTGCCGGGAGGATGCTGGCCAGGACGACCATCGCAAGGATCGACAGGATGAACCCGTCTATGTAGAACTTGCTGAGGAATCGCACCGAAACAGGCTAAACACCCAATTTTCCGGGGATTACACAGCACCGGTAGCAGCGGGATACTGGAGTCGCTGGGCAAGCAAGACGAATCCTGTGGGGGGAATCGCCATGGTCCTTCGGACCGTCGCGGCCGCGGCCGCATCCGATACCTGGGGCATTTCGGGCCCTGACTTCATTCGCTTCTATGTCACCGCCGGGGTGATCGCGGTGGCGTACGGAGTGGTGTGGCGCGCGGGGGTGCAGTGCTGGCCACGCCCGCTCCGATCGCCCGCGAAGTCGTTGCGGCCCAGTGAAACCGCGATGCTGGTCAACTATCGGCTGCCGGTGATGTCGGCCGTGGCGCAATTGCGCGGCCACGAGCTGATCGACGCCGACGGCGAACCGCTCGACACCCCGGGCGGAACCGAGCAACGCGACCTGGATCCGCTCTCCAGAGAGCTCTACGCCTACCTGAGCACGCACTCGAAGCGCAGCGTCACCGACATGCTCGACGGGACCCTCGAGCCCTGCCGGACCCTGCGGGAGGACCTCACCGCACGCGGCTATCTGTTCGGCGACACGAGGCGGAACATCCTGTGGGCGGGCCTGATTCCGCTGCCCGCACTCGTCGTGCTCGGTGTCGTCCGCCTGTTCGCGGGACTGGAGGCGCATCATCCGGTCGGGTTCCTGGCGATCTCCCTGATCGTGCTGGCGGCTGTCACCTGGGCGCTGGCCTACCCGCCGCGCCTGACCCTGCGCGGCCGTTCGGCCCTCACCCGGTCCCGTATGCGCAACCGGCACCTGAGCCCCGACAAATCTCCCGCCTATTCCGCCTACGGACCCGACAGCGCGGCCCTGGCCGTCGCGCTCTTCGGCGGGTTCGTCCTGTGGAATTTCGACCCGGCTCTCGCCGGCGCCATCGAACCGGCTCATGTCTGGACCGGCGCCTACGGCGGATACAGCGGCGGCTCCTTCGGCAGCGGCGGCGGAGGCGGAGGCTGCGGGGGTGGGGGCGGAG
>NZ_BAAFGR010000081.1:0-33089 GCF_041154655.1 Nocardia sp. JMUB6875 | reverse complement strand
CCCATGGGCCCCCGCCCAACCATCTTCGGCCACAACGGATCCGGCGGCAGCCTCGCCCTCGCCGACCCCGACCACAACCTCACCCTCGCCGTAACCCACAACCGCCTCGCGGCCGGCCCACAAGACTGCGTGGACCGGGTCGTGGCAGCCGTGCGCGCCGAACTCGGCGTCGGCGACTGATAGAGCGCCCTCAGCATTGACGACGATGCGAATCTTGTTGTTAGCTGGAGATTTACACGGTGGGTCGTGTTGATCGTGCTGTCGTGTCGCGTGATTCGAAACTATGATCGAAGGTATGGGTGATTTCGCTGCTGAGATGGCTGCCGACCGGGAACTGGTCGAGCAGCTCCGCAGTGTGCACTCGCGGATAGCTGCGTTGCAGGCCGAAGAAGCGGCGCTCATGACACGGCTGTACGAGCGCCGTCGTGCGCAGCAGATCGACCTGGGGGTTGGGCTGTTGTATGCGGGGGAGAGCACTGCTACCGAGATCGGTGTCGCACTGAAGATGTCGCAGCGGTCCGCGGATAACCTGATCAATATCGGGCTCGATCTCGAGCACCGCCTCCCGACCACGGCGGAAGCGTTCGCTGCCGGGCGTATCGACCTGGCGCAGGTGCGCGCGATCCGCGAGACCCTCACCAATGTGCGTGGGGATCTGTTGACCGAGTTGGAGCCGAAGATCGCCGTGTATGCGGAAGACGCGAACCCGCAGCGGGTTCGGCGTACCGCGCGCCGCTGGATCACCGAGGCCGACCCTGAGGGTCAGGCCGTGCGCCGCAAGGAGGCCGAGGCCGAACGCTATGTCAGCGTCTCTGCCGCCGACAATGGCACCGCCGTCGTGGACGCGGTCTTGCCTGCCGCCGGGGGACGCACCTTGTACGAGAAGCTGCGCGAGATGGCGTGCACCCAGGTGTGTGGCGAGGATCCGCGCACCCAGAACCAGCGTCGCGCTGATGCTCTGGTGGCCCTCGCTGATGGCACGGGCCGTTTGACGTGTCAGTGCGGGCGCGAAGACTGCCCCCGCGCGGCGTTCGATGCGGTGGCGCCGATGCCGCGCAAGGCGTTGGTGCAGGTGGGCGTGTCGGCGGAAACCCTTGCCGGACTGCAGGATAACCCGGCGCTGCTGGCTGGGTTCGGGGCGATCGACGCGGATTTGGCTCGTCAGATTGCCCGCCACGCCCGCTTCGAGATCATCACCGACACCCCGGCGCCCGAAGCCACCTCGGCCGCGACGCCCGCGACCACACCGACCCGTGAACTTGTGTACAAGCCCACCGCGCGCGTCGCCTCGCGTGTGCGTGCGATCGACGGGATTTGCCGTGCGCCCGGCTGCCAGGTGCCCGCCGCCGACACCGACCTCGACCACCAAGACCGCTTCGACCACGGCAATCCAGACAATGGCGGCCCCACCAGCGAACACAATCTGGGCGCGCGGTGTCGACGCCATCACCGGCTCAAGACCCTCGCCGACAACAATCGCAACGGCTGGAAGGTCGATCATCTCCCGGATCGAGAGGTGCAATGGACCACGCCCACCGGCGATTCGATCACCACGACACCTGAAGGCGCACAGTTCCTGTTCCCGTCGGAACCGGTGCCGCCGGTGACCGCTGCCGGTGTCCCCGACGCGGAAACCATTTCCCCGTTCATCGATGCGGGGCCGGTCATCGATGGGCTGATGGAGATGATGCACGTGTACTGCACGCCGTCGCAGCGGAAGGCGTACTGGCGGACCCGCCGGGCGGGCTGACGCCAAGTTGGGAGCCGGAACTTGCGTTCCGGCCCACGGACTGCACGGATCACCTTTTAGAGATTACGAGGTCGAAAGACCCAGGGGTGCGAGCTTGGCGGACAGGCGGTCTAGGTAGGCGAGGACGTCGGGTTCTGGTTTGTCGGGGAGGCCGTAGAGGACGTCGGTTACGCCTGCGGCTGACCAGGATTCGAGTTGGTCGGGGTTGGGTTTGTAGGCGAGGGCTACTACGCGCGGGGTGCCCTCGCGGCCTGCTTCTTGCCAGTGCTTCATGAGGAGGCTGGTGGAGGCGGAGACGTCGGATTCGTAGGGGGTGGTGATCCAGCCGTCGCCGGAGCGGGCGATCCATTTGAAGGTTTTGTCGGTGCCGCCGGCGCCGATGAGGAGGGGGATGTGGGGTTGGACGGGTTTGGGGTAGGCCCAGCTGGGGCCGAAGGTGACGAAATCGCCGGAGTAGGAGGCTTCTTCCTCGGTCCAGAGGGCGCGCATGGCCTCGATGTATTCGCGCAGGACGGTGCGGCGCTTGTTGCCGGGGACGCCGTGGTCGGTGAGTTCGTCGGTGTTCCAGCCGAATCCGGCGCCCAGGGTGACACGGCCGCCCGAGAGGTGGTCGAGGGTGGCGATGGTCTTGGCGAGGGTGATGCAGTCGCTCTCGGTGGGAAGCGCTACGGCGGTGGACAGTTCGATGCGGGAGGTGACTGCGGCGGCTGTGCCGAGTGCCACCCACGGATCGAGGGTGCGCATGTAGCGGTCGTCGGGGAGGCTGGCGTCGCCCGTTTGGGGGTGTGCCGCTTCGCGTTTGACCGGAATGTGGGTGTGTTCGGGAACGAAGAAGGAGTCGAAGCCGCGGTCCTCGGCGGCTTTGGCGGCTGCGGCGGGGGTGATGCCGCGGTCGCTGGTGAAGAGGACGATGCCGAATCGCATGGGGGTGTGGTCCTTTCAGAGCTGCTTGGCGGCGGAGACACCGGCGCGGCGGCCGTAGAAGCTGCCGTCGCCGAGCGAGCAGCCGGAGGCGTAGCCACCGGCGCAGATGCCGGAGGTGACCCGGCCGGCGGCGTAGAGGCCGGGGATGGGGTCGCCGGTGACGTGGAGGACTCGGGAGTCCAGGTCGGTGCGGAGGCCGCCGAGGGTGAAACCGCCGGTGTAGCCGCGCAGGTCGTAGGCGCCGAGGGGGGTGCGGATGGGCTTGACCCATTCGGTCTTCTTGCCCAGGAAGGGGTCTTCGCCCTTTTCGGCGTGGTGGTTGTAGAGGTCGATCGTCGACTGCAGGGTGTGCTCCGGCAGGCCCATTTCGCTCTCGAGCTCGGCGACCGTCTCGGCCACCCAGGTGGGGGCTACGCGCAGGAACGACAGGGACGATTGGGTTTCCATCGCCTCCTCCAGCGCGAGTTCATCGATCACCAGGTAGGCCTGGTTGCCCTGGTCCTGCAGGACCGCCTGGCCCATGCGGCCCGCGTAGGTGTCCTCGGTGATGAAGCGCTGGCCGCGGCCGTTCACCAGGATGCCGCGGGCGACCAGCTGGGGGTCCACGACCAACGCGACCTCGGTGGCGTCCATGTGTGCCAGGTCCGCACCGAGGGCCTGGGCGACCTGGATGCCGATGCCGTCGTGTTCCTCGACGGTGGCGGTGGGCCGACCGGAGATCTTGGGGGCGAAGCGTTCCACCATTTCGTGGTTGTAGGCGAAGCTGCCGGTGGCCAGGACCACGCCCCGCTCGGCGCGGACGAGGACCGGTTTGCCGTAGCGGGTGGCGGCCACGCCGACCACGCGGCCGGAGTCGTCGACGACCAGGCGGCGCAGGCGGACGTCGTATTCGTGGCGGACGCCGAGTTCCTCGGCCTTCTGGGCCAGCGGTTCCATCAGCATGTAGCCGCCGCCCTTCTCGCCCAGCTTTTTGTCCTTGGTCCAGGCCAGGTGACCGCGGGGAGCGGGCGGGATCTTGTCCTTGAAGGGGGCTGCGTTCTCGCCGCCGGAGTACATGAGGCCCTGGTCGGCGGGCGGCTCGTAGCCGGGCTCGCCCCAGAACTCCTCCTTGAACGGGACGCCCTGGGCGACAAGCCAATCGAAGTGGTCGACGCTGCCCTGGCAGTAGTCGTGGATCTTGGCCTTGTCGACGCCCGGACCGAGGGCGGCGGTCAGGAACGCTTCCATGTTCTCGGCCGTGTCCTCGAAGCCGAGCTTCTGCTGCAGCGCCGTGCCGCCGCCCAGGTAGATGAATCCGCCGGACATGGCGGCCGCGCCGCCCCAGCCGCCGGTGCGTTCCAGGACGAGGACGTCGGCTCCGGAGCGTGCGGCCTCGATGGAGGCGCACACTCCGGCGATGCCGAAGCCGACCACGACGACATCGGCCTCGTAGTCCCAGTTTTCGACCTCACTGGCCCGGAGCGGCCGGACGGTTGCGGTTGCGGTTTCCGCCATGTCTCTGAATTCCTAACTGCGGGTGGGGATTACTTCTTCTTGTCTTTGGCGAGCGTCTTGCGGATCGCGCCGTCCAGCTTGGTGGCGGAGGGCCAGCCGATGTAGTGGGCCAGGAAGACCGCGATCTCACGCAACTGGTCCGCGTCCAGCTCGCCGTTGCGCAGGGCCGCGCCGACCTGGATTTCGGCGATCTCCGCATTGCCCTGGGCGGCAATGGCTCCGAGCAGCAGCAGCCGCCGGTCGCGCATGGTCAGGCCGGGGCGGTTCCAGATGTCGGCGAAGAGGTGGTCGACGGTGACCTCGTAGAACGGGTCGCCGGTCAGGTTCGGGAGGTCGAAGCCGTAGACCTCCGACATGGTCTTCAGACCCTGCTGCCTGATTTCGGAGGGAACCTGCTCGTCTGTCATGAATGCTCCTTTGCGATCGGGCCGGGACCCACACCGAGTCCGTCACCCAGGTCGTGCAATGCGCGTTGGGCCAGCGGCAGATTCAGATCCAGCCGGGTGGCGAGGTCGAGGGCCAGGGCGAGATCCTTTTCGCCGAGATCGCGGACGTGGCCGAGGATGGGGAACCAGAAATCGTCGGGTTCGACGGGCGCGGTGGTCTTGCGGAGCATGATCGCGCCGGGGCCGCCGGTGTGCGAGTCGGAGTGGCGGACCACCTTGCCGAGTTTGGTGATGTCGAGACCGGCTGCCTCGGCCAGGCGTTGAGCCTCGGACGCCGCGGTGAAGGCGACGAAGTGGAGCAGGTTGCGGGCCAGCTTCATTCGGGTGCCCGCGCCGACCTCACCGGCGTGGATGACCAGGGAACCGAAGCGGGAGAACGGCTCTCGCGCGGCCTCGAAGGCAGCGGGGGTGCCGCCGACCATGACCGCCAGTGCGCCCTTTTGGGCGGCGGGGGCTCCACCGCTGATGGGGGCGTCCACGAATTCGACTCCGTGCGAAGCGCATTCGGCGGCCAGTTCGATGGCCGTCTTGTCTGAGATGGTGGAGTGCACGGCGATCACCGTGCCGGGCTTGGCTGTTTGCAGCAGGCCGTCGACCACCGTGCGGACCTGGTCGTCGTCCAGGACGACGACCGAGACGACGCGGCAGGTCTCGGCCACCTCGGCCGGTGATGCGGCGGGCACCGCACCGGCATCGGTGAACGGTTGCAGCGCGTCGGGCCGCATATCGCAGACGACCAGTCCGCCCGGCCAGTCGACCAGGCGTTGCGCCATCGGCGCGCCCATATTGCCGAGGCCGATGAAACCTACCGGGAATTCCTGGGTTTCGCTCATGGCCGGAAGACCTGCCCGCCGTCGACGTTCAGGACCTGGCCGGTCACCCAGGCCGCATCGTCGGACAGCAGGTACAGGCACGCGCCGACCATGTCCTCGGTGGTGCCCAGCCGCTTCAGCGCCATCTGCTTGACCAGCTGATCCACGAACTGCTCCGGCACGATGCTGCGGGTGGCCTCGGTATCGGTGGGGCCGGGCGCGATGGCATTGACGCGGATCTTGGAGTGTCCGAGCTCGTGCGCCAATTGCTGTGTCAGGCTGTTGATTCCGGCCTTGGCCAGACCGTAGAAGCCGGAGTAGGTCCAGGCGGCCGTGGACGACTGGTTGACGATCGAGCCGCCGCCCGCCTTGGCGATGTGCTTGTACACCGCGCGGGTCATGTTCAATGCGCCGTCCAGGTTCACGGCCATGAACTTCTTGTAGTAATCCCACGGGACGGTCAGCAGGATGTCGAGCTTCATATCGCCGTAGATGGCGGCATTGTTGACCAGGTGGTGGATGCCGCCGAATTCGGCGACGGTGAAATCGGCTACGGCCTTGGCGGATTCGGGATCGGCGACGTCGACCTGGGCGAAGACGGCCTTGCCGCCGTCGGCGGTGATCTCCTTGGCGACGGCCTCGCCCAGCTCGCTGTTCAGGTCGGCGACAACGACTTTCGCGCCCTCGGCGGCCAGGGCCCGCGCGTAGGCCGCGCCGATGCCGCGGGCCGCGCCGGTGACGATGATGGATCGGTCGGTGAAACGGCTCATGTCGGTACTCCTCAGCAGCCGGTCGCGATGAGTTTGGTCTCGGTGTATTCCTCGAAGCCGAGGACGCCCATCTCCCGGCCCAGGCCGGACTGCTTGTAGCCGCCGAAGGGCGCGTCGGCCGAATACCAGACGCCGCCGTTCACGCTGAGCGTGCCGGTACGGACGCCCTCGACCACGGTGCGCAGGCGCTCGGGATCGCGGCCCCAGACCGAACCGGACAGGCCGTAGGGGGAGTCGTTGGCGATGCGGACGGCGTCGAGGTCGCCGTCGTGGGGGATGACGGTGAGGACGGGGCCGAAGATCTCCTCCTGCGCCACGGGGGAGCTGTTGGGGAGACCGGTGATCAGGGTCGGTTCGATGAACCAGCCGGGCCGGTCGACGCGGTTGCCGCCGGTGACGATGGTGCCGCCCTCGGCGCGGGCGATATCGAGATAGCGTTCGACGCGGGCGCGTTGACGTTCGGAAATCAGTGGGCCGCAGACGGTTCCGGACTTGTTCGGATCGCCGGGCTTGATATTGGCCAGGGTGCGGGCGGCGGCTTCGACGGCCTGGTCATGGAGTTCCCTCGGGACGAGCAGCCGGGTGCTGATCGCGCAGCCCTGGCCCGCGTGCACGCAGACCCCGAAGGCCGCGTAGCTCGCCGCGGCCGCGATATCCGCGTCGTCCAGCACGATGAACGCCGACTTGCCGCCCAGCTCCAGGAAGACCTTCTTCAAAGAGGCTGCCGCCGAGGTCATTACGGATTTTCCGGTCGCCGTAGAGCCGGTGAACGAGATCATGTCCACCCGCGGATCGGTGACCAGCTGTGCGCCGAGCCCGTGGTCGTCGGAGGTGACGATATTGACGACACCGGCCGGAATGTCCGTCTCCTCGGCGATGATTCGCCCGACGGCCGCCGCACACCACGGCGTATCGGGTGCGGGCTTGAGCACCACAGTGGTGCCCGCCGCCAGCGCCGGACCCAGCTTCGCGAAGTTGATCTGATGCGGGAAGTTCCACGGCGTGATCGCGCCGACGACGCCGATGGGCTCGCGGCGGAGCTTGCGGGAGCTCTTGATCCCCATCGGCGAGGCGATGCCGAGATCGGTTTCCCAGGCGTAGTTTTCGGCCAGATCCGCGAAATAGCCGAGGTCGTTGACCGGGCCTTCCAGCTGCGGGCCGCTGGTGAGCATGCGGGGCGCGCCCGCCTCCGCGATGGTGATCTCGCGCAGTTCCTCGATGTGGCTCTGTAGTGCGTCTCGTAGTTGCCGCAGACCGGCCGCGCGAAAACCCGGATCGCGCGACCAGTCTGTGGTGTCGAATGCCGTGCGGGCCGCGGCGATGGCCGCGTCCATATCGGCGGCGTCGGCATTGGCGGCGTGGCCGAGGGGTTCCCCGGTCGCCGGGTCGGCGGTGGTGAACACACCGCCGCCGCCGGGCGTCAACTTGCCGCCGATCAGCAATTGCGAACCGCCGTCGGGGACGAGATCGCTCGGGCTCATAGGTAGCTCCCATGCTGTCCGGACACGTGTACGGACTATAGGTTCGTGGCTCGGAACCGCGCAAGAACATGTTTCAGTTTGCTCGGTTGCGGCCGATTCGGATTCGGGGATTCCGTTGTCAGGTGATCCCGTCGCTAGTACCGTACAGACACATGTCCAGCTACGTGTCTCCGTTGCTGGAAAACGTTCGTCGGAGCCGATGAACGCGTTATCGAATACGAGGTGCTCACAGGATGACCGCAGCCTCCGTCGAACCGCTGCTGTTCGACCCCTACGACTACCGCGTGCACGAGGATCCCTATCCCGTCTACCAGCGGTTGCGCACCGAGGCCCCGGTGTATCACCACCCGGAACTGGACTTCTGGGCGCTGTCCCGGCACGTTGACGTGGCCGCCGGATTCCGCGACGATCGGCGGCTGTCCAGTGCCAACGGGGTCTCGCTGGATCCGGCCGCCTGGGGGCCGCACGCGTGGCGGACCATGTCCTTCCTGGCCATGGACGATCCGGGGCACGTGCGGCTGCGCAAGCTGGTGTACCAGGGCTTCACACCGCGACGCGTCACCGAGATGAGCGAGCGGATCCGGGAGATCACGCTGCGCTATCTCGAACCGGCGCTGGCCAGCGGCGATTTCGACTGGATCGACGCCGTGGCCGGGCAGGTGCCCATGGACGTCATCTCCGAGCTGCTCGGGGTGCCCGAGGCCGATCGGGCCGAATTGCGCAGGCTGGCCGACCTGTTGGTGCATCGCGAGGAGGGCGTGCTCGACGTGCCCGTCGCGGCGATGGAGGCGGCGCTGCAGCTGGCGGGCTATTACAACCAGATGCTCGCGGACCGGAAGCGCGAGCGGACCGAGGATCTGACCTCGGCGCTGCTGGACGCCGAGGCCGACGGGGATCGGCTGGCCGACGAGGAGATCCTCGGATTCATGTTCCTCATGGTGGTCGCGGGCAATGAGACGACGACCAAACTGCTGGGGAACGCTCTGTATTGGGCGGGCCGCAATCCGGAGCAGTACGCCAAGGTGGCGGCGCATCCCGAACTGGTCGAGGACTGGGTGGAGGAGACGCTGCGATACGACGCGTCGAGTCAGATTCTGGCGCGGACGGCGGCGGAGGATCTCGAGTATTACGGGCGGACCATTCCGGCCGGGGCGAAGGTGTTGCTGCTCATCGGGTCCGCGAATCGGGACGACGGGGCGTTCCATGATCCGGATCGATATGACATCGAACGGCCGGACAAGGGCGGGCTGATCAGCTTCGGGAAGGGTGTGCACTTCTGCCTGGGCGCGCATCTGGCCCGGCTGGAGGCGTCGATCGTATTGCGGGAGTTCGCGACCCGGGTCAAGGCGTATCGCATCGGCGAGACCGGGATTCAGCGGGTGCATTCGGTGAATGTGCGCGGGTTCGCGCATCTGCCGGTTTCCGTGGAGGTGCGGTGATGGCTCGGTTCGCACCACATCCCGAACGGCGTCCGGCGGTTGTCGCGGGGGCGTCATCGGGGATCGGGGCCGCTACGGCCGAAGCACTTGCCGCCCTCGGTCATCCGGTCGCGCTCGGTGCTCGCCGGGTCGAGATCTGCGAGACCCTCGCCGAGAAGATCCGGGCCGACGGGGGAGAGGCATTCGCCGGACGGCTCGATGTCGCCGATACCGCCTCGGTCGATGAATTCATCAGTGCCGCGGAGGAAGCGCTCGGCCCGACCGAGATCCTGGTGTCCGGTGCCGGTGATCTGGAGTTCGGCCGGGCCTGGGAAATGGATCCCGACCTGTTCGAATCTCAAGTCCGCGTGCATCTCGTCGGCGCACAACGGCTCGCGCATCGCGTGCTGCCGGGCATGATCGAGCGGCAGCGCGGGGACTTCGTGATCATCGGATCCGATTGCGCCGTGCGGGCCCGGCCGGGCGCGGGGGCGTATAACGCGGCCAAGACCGGGGTCGAGGCTCTCGCCACTCAGCTGCGAATGGAGTTGGAGGGCACCGGGGTTCGATCGTCTATCGTGCGGCCGGGGCAGACGCTGACCGGGATGGGTATGCAGGCCACGCCCGAAGTGGTTGGCCCGCTGCTGGAGAACTGGGTGAAGTGGGGGTTCGCGCGGCACGCGCATTTCCTGCGGCCTGCTGATCTGGCGGCGGCGGTGACGGCGGTTGTTTCGACGCCGCGTGGTTCGCATCTGGTGCTGATCGAGGTGCAGCCGGAGGCTCCGTTGGCGGGAGAAAGCTGATGCGCCTCGTTGTCGATCTGGATCTTTGCCAGGGCCATGCCGTCTGCCAGGACGAGGCCCCTGAACTCTTTCACGTGCCGAGACAGGGCCAGGTCGAAATCCTGCGCGCCGATCCCGGCACGGATCTGCTCGAGGCGGCTCGCGCCGCCGTTCGCTACTGCCCGACGCAAGCACTGTCGTTGATCGACGACAGTGGTGAATCCTGAACGGAGGCCCGCCATGGCCTGGTCCCGCGATGAACTCGACGAGATGATCCGCCGCTGGGTGGACGAGAACAAACAGTGTGAGGCACAAGGGGATTGGAAGCCCCTCGACCACTTCTACACCGAGGATGCCACCTACGGCTGGAACTACGGTCCGCAGCAGGAATTCATGGCGGTCGGGCGCGACGAGATCCGGGAGATCGCGCTCGGGCAGGAGATGTTCGGGCTCGAGGGCTGGACGTATCCGTATCAGGAATTCGTGGTGGACGAGCGGAGCGGGAGCGTCATCGGGTTCTGGAAGCAGGTCAACGAGAAGCAGCGGCCCGACGGGCGGCCGTACAGCCCGGAGGGCATCGGCGGCAGCTGGTTCCGGTACGCGGGCGACTTCCAGTGGAGCTGGCAGCGCGACTTCTTCGACTTCGGCAATGTGACAGCGCTTTTCGTCGAGATGATATCCGCCGACGCGCTGTCGTCCGGCATGCGCAAGCGCATGGAGCGAGCCATGTCCGGTCAGCCGCTGCCCGGCTGGTACCCGATCGGAAAGGGGCCGGTGCCCCTGTGGTGACCAGCAGATACGAATCGCTGACCAGATCCGAACTGGCACTGCTGGTTCCGGAACTGCTGCTGTGCGGGCATCTGATCGACCGGTCGGGGATGGCGCATGTGCTGGGCGCGCTCGGCCGGGAGGGCATGACGGCGGTCGCCATCGACGAATGGCGGCTGGCCAGCCCGGTGTACACGCGACGAATGCGCAAGGCGCTCAACATCACCGGGGATGGCGTCGATGCCATCTTCAAGGGCTTCCAGCTGGATATCGGTGCGCCGCCGCAGTTCATGGACTTCCGCTTCCGGGTGATCGACCATGATCACGGGGAATTCCACCTGGACCACTGCGGGGCGCTCGCCGATGTGGAGCCGATGGGGACGGAGTTCGTGGTGGCCATGTGCCACGACATCGAGGACCCGACCTTCGACGCGACGGCGTTGGCGACGAATCCGCACGCGCAGGTGCGGCCGGTGCATCGGCCGCCGCGGGAACCGGCGGATCGGAAGCCGGTGTGCGCGTGGACGGTAACCATCGATCCGGCGAACGAACCGCCCGCACCCGTCGAGGGTGCGGAGATCCTGACCGGGTCGGAGGCGGCGGGGACTGTGTTGTCGCCAATCGATCCGGAAGATGAAGGGCTGTGCGACTATTCGGGGCCGCTGCTGAGTGATCTCCGCTTCGGTGACTTTTCTCGGTCCGCCCTCGTCCGCCTGGCCGACGAGGTGAGTTTGCAGCATCATCTGCTCACGCTGGGATATCGGGCCGCCGTCGAGGAGCGGACGAAACCCGAAGTGGCCGTGGATATTCTCCGGAAGCAGTTCACGGGGATTGCCGGGCTCACGGCCGAGCGGCTGCGCGCGGCACTCGGCCTCGGCGACGATTTCGCGGCACTGGCCAAGGTCCTGCGTCTGCATCCGGCGTTCAATCCGGCCGCCTACGTGGACATCGACGTATCCAGCGAGACCACCGGCGGCGAACAATCGGTGGAGCTGCGGATCGGGCGGGCCTGCGGGGCCGCCGACGACGGGGCGTGGGCGGCGCTGATCGACGCCGACCACCTCGAACCGCTCGACGCGCTGGTGCGCGGTGTGAATCCGCGCTTCCACTGCCGCGTCCGGGACGTCGACGACTGCGCCCTGACCATCGAAATCGGTCGTGCGGACCTGCCTTTCCGTACCGCCGACGAGGTCGCCATCACCCACTTCAGCTCCGGGGCGGGCTTCGTCTTCGCCGATCGGGGCAAACCGCTTCCGCTCACCGTCCTGTAGTCGAAACAACCAGGAGCACACGGCCATGGCGCGCAATTTCGCCGACCTCTACGAACACTCCGCCGACGCCGTGCCCGACCGGACGGCCGTCATCGAGGGCACGCGGCGATTGACCTTCGCCGAACTCGACGCCCGCGCCAACCGGCTGGCCCACCATCTGGCCGCGGCGGGCGCGGGGCCGGGCACGCATATCGGGTTCCACCTGCACAACAGCATCGAGGCGCTGGAAACGCTGGTGGGCTGCTACAAGATTCGCGCGGTGCCGGTGAATATCAACTACCGGTATCGGGCCGAGGAGCTGCGGTACGTCTACGACAACGCCGATCTCGAGATGTCGGTGCATCACCGGTGCTACGCGCCGCTGGTCGAGGAGATCCGGCCGCAGCTGCCGAAGCTGCGGCACACGCTTGTCGTCGAGGACGATCAGGGCGGGGCGGGATTGGCCAGCGGTTCAGTGCCTTATGAAGAGGCGCTCGAAAGCGGTTCTCCCGAGCGTGATTTCGGACCGCGCAGTGCCGACGACCACTTCATCATGTACACCGGCGGCACCACCGGGCTCCCCAAGGGCGTCATTTGGCGGCAAGAGGACATGTGGCGGGTGCTGGGCGGCGGCATCGACTTCTACACCGGGGAACCCGTCGTCGACGAGTATCAGCAGTCCCGCCTGGCGGCCGAGAACGCCTGGCCCATGACCTGGTTCGTGCTGCCGCCGCTGATCCACGCCGCCGCCATGATGCCGACCTTCACCGCGCTGTGGTCGGGCAATGCCGTGCTGTTCCAGCCGCGCTTCGATCCGGACGAGGTGTGGCGGGTGGTCGAGCGGGAGAAGCCGCAGGTGCTGGTCGTCACCGGTGACGCCATCGCCCGTCCGCTGGTGGACTCCTACCGGGCCAATCCGGTGGACGCGTCCTCGCTGGTCTCGATCGGTTCGGGGGCCGCCCAGCTCACCCAGCCGGTGAAGAACGCGCTGCTGGAACTGTTTCCGAGCACGCTGGTCACCGAATCCATCGGGTCCTCCGAAACCGGGTTCGGCGGTATCGGATTCGCGCAGAAGGACGACGATCCCGCGCGGGCGCCCCGGGTCACCACCGGGCGCGGGGCGCTGGTGGTGGATGACGAGGGACGGCCCGTCGCGCCGGGTGGCGAGGGGTGGGTGGCCAAGACCGGGAATGTGCCCATCGGCTACTACAAGGATCCGGTCAAGACCGACAAGCTGTTCCGGACCGTGGACGGCGTGCGGATGGTGATCACCGATGATCGCGCCAAGGTGGAGGCCGACGGGTCGGTGACCTTGATCGGGCGCGGGAACATGGTCATCAACACCGGCGGGGAGAAGGTGTTTCCCGAGGAGGTCGAGGCGACCGTCAAGGCCCATCCGTCCGTCTACGACGCGGTCGTCATCGGGGTGCCGCACGAGCGCTGGGGGCAGCAGGTGGCGGCGGTGGTGTCCGCGGCCGCCGGGGAAATCGACTTCGCCGACCTGGAGCGGCATATCCGCGCGCATCTCGCGGGCTACAAGCTGCCGCGTCGGATCTGGCTGGCCGAGACCGTTTCCCGCACGCCGAGCGGTAAACCCGACTATCGGTGGGCCAAGTCCTATGTCCAGGATCATGCGCCGAAGCACGAGGCCCGCTGAGTGGGAAACTCGGTGAAACCCTCCGCGCACCCTACTGAAACCTGTTCTAATTCTGACATGGAAGCGCATTCCGTCCTGGGGGAACAGGTCCGCATGCCGGTGGAGATCCGCCACGCCGACGCCTGCTCGGCGTTGTTCCTGGCCGACGCCGGAGCGGCCCGGACGCTGCTCGCCGATGCCGGGCTCGAACCCGTCACGATGCTCGGGAAGGCCGTGCTCTCACTGGCTTTCGTGCGATACGTGGACGGGGATCTCGGGCCGTATCACGAATTCGCGTTCTCGCTGATGGCCAGGCAGCGGGGTCGCAAGGACAGCACCGGGGCCTACATTCACTGGCTGCCGGTGAACCAGAGCTTCACCTGCGAAGCGGGACAGTCGATCTGGGGGTTCCCCAAGCTGCTGGCCGATATCGACATCACGCCCGACGGCCGCGGGCATCGGTGCGAGGTGCGGATCGACGGGGAGCTCGTGATCGCCCTGCGGGTCGCCGACGGCCTCCCCATGCCCGGCGGCGCGGGCGGCGCGTCCATCGACGCCTACACCTGGCGCGACGGAATCCTGCGCCGCACACCGTGGGTGATGAATCCCGGTGCGGTGCGCGGGCGGCCCGGCGGCGCCCGGGTCCAGCTCGGTACCCATCCCGTCTCCGACCAGCTGCGCGCCCTGGGACTGCCCAAGGCCGCGTTGTTCTCCAGCCGAATCGGCGAGCTCCGCATGACCTTCGAGGATGCCGCCACGGTCCTGCAAACCCGGGAGGTTCGATGAACCGGACAGCACTCGTCACCGGCGCGGCCAGCGGCATGGGTCGCATTGTCGCGCAACGTCTCGCGGCGGCGGGATGGAATGTGGCGGCGGTGGATTTGAATGCGGAGGGGCTGGCGCAGACCGCGCTCCGGTCCCCGAACATGCACACCTACACGTGTGACGTCTCCGATGCCGGACAGGTCCGCGCCGTCGTCGACAAGGTGCGCTCGGAACTCGGGACCATCGACCGGCTCGTGCACGCCGCCGGCATGTGCCACGTGCACGCCTCGGTGCTGGACCACGATGTGGCCCAGATCCGGAAGATGATGGACGTCAACTACATCGGCACCGTCAATCTCTGCCAGGCCGTCGTCCCGGCCATGAAGCAGGCGGGCGCGGGCACCGTGGTGCTGTTCGCCTCGCTGGCCGGGTGGCTGCCCTCGCCGGGCATGGCCGGATACACGGCGTCCAAGCACGCGGTGATCGGATTCGCCGACAGCCTCTCCTACGAACTGCACGACAGCGGTGTCCGATTGCTCGTGTTGTGCCCGCCCATGGTGGAGACGCCGTTCCTGGACGCGGTGCGCGCGGAGAACGCCAGCGTGCTCGGCAATGCCGGCGGGGAGACTCCGGAGAGCATCGTGGACGCGCTGGAGAAGGCCTTGGCCAAGCCGAAGACGCCGCTGTTCGTGTTCCCCGGGCAGGCCCGCCCGGCGTATTTCATGCGGCGGTTCCTGCCCGGCGTGGCCCGCGCCATCGTTCGGCGCTCGATCCACATCACCGGGTAAACACCCGGCCGACAGCTTCCATCCGGCAATAAATCAGTGGCGGCATGGCCTCCGACCAGGCACTCTGCTTGGAATGAGTTCGCGAACCTCCTCCATACGCCTGGTTCTGCGCTACTACGGCCGGGAACTGGCCCGGCGCAAGGTGATCACGGCCCTGGGCATGCTGGGGCCGGCACTGGGCAATATGTGCCAGCTCTATATCGCTCCGCTGCTGGTCGCGGTGCTGGTCGGCAAGGTTGCCGCCACCGGTGACTCCTCGTTCGGCGCGCTGGCGCCCTACGTGCTGGCCTTCGCCGGTGTTTTGCTGCTCTCGGAAGTGTTCTGGCGCATCGGAATCCACTTCCTCAACCGGCTCGACGCCTACGGTATCGAGAACCTCTACAACACCGCGATGGACGAGCTGCTGGCCAAGGACGCGGCGTTCTTCCACAACAACTTCGCGGGCTCGCTGACCAAACGGGCGCTGAGCTTCGCGACCCGGTTCGAGGAGTTCGCCGACACCCTCGCCTTCGAGATCGTCTCCGCGCTGGTGCCGATGGGCTTCGCCTGCGTGGTGCTGTGGCGCTACGACCCGCTGCTGGTCGTCACCCTGCTGGGGCTGATCGCCCTGTGCGGTGTGGTGGTCACGCCCTTGATCAAGCGCAGGCAGAACCTGGTCGACGAGCGGGAGGCCGCCGTCGCGCTGGTCTCCGGGCACGTCTCCGACGCGCTGTCGAACATGCAGGCGGTGCGGGCCTTCGCGGCCGAACCGCAGGAGGCGGCCGAGCATCGGCGGCGAGTGGTCTGGCAGCGGCGCAAGACGCTGCGGTCGTGGGACTACAACAACCTCTTCATCGATACCGCGGTCATGCCGCTCATGGTGATCGTGAACGTGCTGGGCCTGCTGATCGCGCTGGGCATCGACGGCGGGCACGCCTCGGTCGAGGTGATCATCGTGGCGTTCACCTACTACTGGAACGCCACCGGCATCATGTTCCGGTTCAACCAGATCTACCGGCGCCTGGAGAGCTCGACCACCGAGGCCGCGCAGTTCACCGAACTGCTGTTGGAATCGCCCACCGTGCTGGATCCGGTCGATCCGGAGCCCTTGCGGCCCAACGGTTCCGGCATCCGGTTCGAGCGGGTGGACTTCGCGCACGCGGGTGCGCCGCCGCTGTTCCGCGGGCTGGAGCTGGATGTGCCGAGCGGGGCGCGGATCGGCCTGGTCGGGCGCTCGGGCGGCGGCAAGAGCACGATCACGCAGCTGCTGCTGCGCATGATGGACATCGACGGCGGTGCGATTCGCATTGGCGGGCAGGACATCTCGCGGCTGCGGCAGCGTGATCTGCGGAGTCTGATGGCCTATGTGCCGCAGGATCCCGCGATGTTCCACCGTTCCTTGAGCGAGAACATTCGTTTTGCTCGGCCGGATGCCACCGATGCCGAAGTGCGGCGTGCGGCCAAGGCCGCGCACGTCACCGAGTTCGCGGACGGCCTGCCCGAGGGCATGGAGACGCTCATCGGCGAGCGCGGCGTGAAACTGTCCGGCGGCCAACGCCAGCGGGTCGCGCTGGCGCGGGCCATCCTGCGCGACGCGCCCATCCTGCTGCTGGACGAGGCCACCAGCGCGCTGGACTCGGAGAGCGAAATCCTTGTGCAGCAGGCGCTCTGGGAGCTGATGGAAGGGCGTACGGCGCTGGTGGTCGCGCACCGGCTGAGCACGGTGGCCGATATGGACCGGCTGGTCGTGCTCGATCGCGGGCGGATCGTCGAACAGGGCAGCCACGAGGAATTGCTGCGCGCGGACGGCACTTACGCGCAGCTGTGGCGGCATCAGTCGGGTGGGTTCCTGGCGGAGGAGCTATCCACCCGCTGACGTAGGGAGGTTGGGGGCCCGGCCCCCAACCTTCTCAATTCCCTTGGAAGTTCGGCTTCCGCTTCTCGGCGAAGGCGCGCGGGCCTTCCTTGGCGTCATTGCTGCGGAAGACCGGCAGGCCGACCTTGGCGTCGATCTGGAACGCCTCTTCCTCGTGCATGCCCTCGGTGTCGCGGATGACCTTGAGGATCGCCTGCACGGCCAGCGGGCCATTGTTGTTGATCAGCTCGGCGATCTCCAGCGCCTTGTCCAGCGCCGTGCCGTCCGGCACCACATGCCCGATGAGCCCGAAGTTCAGCGCCTCGGTGGCGGTGATGTGCCGTCCGGTCAGCAGCAGTTCGGCGGCGATGGTGTACGGAATCTGACGCGGCAGCCGGACCGCCGAGCCGCCCATCGGGAACAGGCTCCACTTCGCCTCGGAGATACCGAATTTGGCGCTCTCACCCGCGATGCGGATATCGGTGCCCTGCAGGATCTCGGTGCCACCCGCGATGGCCGGGCCCTCGACGGCGGCGATCAGCGGCTTGGTCAGGCGGCGGCCCTTGAGCAGGCCGGGCATGCGCGCCGGATCGAACGCGCTGCCCTCTTTCATGCCTTCCGCGGCGCCGCGCTGGTTCATGGCCTTGAGGTCCGCGCCCGCGCAGAACGCGCCGCCGGCGCCGGTGAGGATGCAGGAGCGGATCTCCGGGTCGTTGTCGACGGTGTCCCACGCCTCGGTCATGATGGCCAGCATCTCGCCGGTCAGGGCGTTCTTGGACTTCGGCCGGTTCATGGTGACGATCAGCGTGGCGCCGCGCTTCTCGACCAGCGCGTGCGGTTCGGTATTGCTGGCTGTCTCTGCAGTCGCTGCGGTCATCGCCGACCCTTCTTTCCACTTTCCGGGCTGATTCCGGCACGAAACTACCCCGTGCCGTTGTCCTGAACAATAACGTGTTCTAGTTTGGATCATGGTGACCGCCGTCACGGGCGGCAAGTACTGGAGAGAGTCCCATGAGCACAACGAGCAAGGCGAAGCTTCCGCCCCGCGTCACGGAATCCCTCATCGATCGGCTGACCGCCATGGTGACCGCGGGCAGGGCCGGGGAGGCCCGCGAGCCCTTCGAGATGATCGAGGTCTACACCGGCGACGTGGTCGGCTACCTGCCGCAGTCCTCGCCCGAGGATGTGCGGGCCGCCGCGGAGATCGCCCGCGCCGCTCAGCGGGAATGGGCCGCCCGGCCGCTCGCGGACCGGCTCGCGGTCTTCGAGCGGGCGCACGAGCTGATCCTCTCCGAGATCGAGACGCTCGCCGATCTCATCCAGATCGGCTGCGGCAAGGCGCGGCGGATGGCCATCGAGGAGGCGTGCGATACGCCGATGGTCATCGCGCACTACCTCAAGACGGCAGCCAAGACGCTCAGGTCGAAGAAGCGCAGCGGACCCATGCCGGTCATCACCTCCTCCACCGAGGAGCACCGGCCCAAGGGCGTGGTCGCGGTCATCGCGCCGTGGAACTTCCCGTTCGCCATCTCCATGTCCGACTCCACCCCGGCGCTCATCGCGGGCAACGGCGTGATCATGAAGCCGGACAACAAGACCGCGCTGTGCACCCTCTACGGCATCGAACTGCTGCACAAGGCGGGCCTGCCGCGCGGGCTGGTGCAGGTGGTCTGCGGCGGCGGACCCGACGTCGGCCCCACCCTCATCGACAGTGTCGACTTCGTCATGTTCACCGGTTCCACCAACACCGGCCGGACCATCGGTGAGCAGGCCGGGCGCAACCTGATCGGCTGCAGCCTGGAACTCGGCGGCAAGAATCCGATGATCGTGCTCGACGACGTCAACCTCGACGAGGCCATTCCGTCGGCCATCTTCGCGGTGTTCGGCAATACCGGCCAGGCGTGTATGCACATCGAGCGGATCTACGTGCACGAGCGCATCTACGACGAGTACCTGCGCCGATTCGTCGCCGCCGCAGAGGAACTCGGCAAGAAGATGGGCGCGAGCTACGACTTCGACCCGGAGATGGGATCGCTGGTGTCGGTGGACCACATGAAGCGGGTCGCCGCCCACGTGGACGAGGCCCGGGAGAAGGGCGCGACCGTCGTCACCGGCGGCAACCCGCGACCCGACATCGGCCCCGCGTTCTACGAGCCGACCGTGCTCACCGGCGTCACCAAGGACATGGCGCACGCCACCATGGAGACCTTCGGGCCCGTGGTCAGCATCTACAAGTACAGCTCGGTGGACGAGGCGGTCGAACTGGCCAACGACACCACCTACGGGCTCAATGCCAGCATCTGGACCGGAAACATCGACCGCGCAGTCGCATTGGCCGAGCGCATCGAGGCCGGGGCCATCAATATCAACGACGGCTTCGTCACCAGCTACGCCGCCAAGGGCACGCCGTCGGGCGGCGTCAAGCAGTCCGGCGTCGGCACCCGCCACGGCGCGGCGGGTCTGCTCAAGTACACCGACACCATCAATGTCGGGGTGCAGAAGAAGCAGATCATGGCCGCGCGGGCCTCGATGCCGTATGAGAAGCAGCTGAAGTCGACGCTGGTCACGCTGCGACTGATGCGCCGCCTGCACCTGGGCTGAGAAGTGTTGTACGACAAAGGGTCCCGGCCGGTGCGGCCGGGACCCTTTGCTGTCGGTTCAGCGTTGTGCGGTCAGGTCCAGTTGGGCCACTCCGACGATGTGTGCGCCCATGCTGAAGGACGCGACGGTCGGCGTGGTGGTCGCGGGCAGGCCCAGGCTCGGGGTGTCCAGGGCCAGGACGGAGATTCGGTAGTGGTGCGGCTTGTCGCCGGTGGGCGGGCAGGGGCCCAGGTAGCCGGGGATGCCCGCGTCGTTGGTGCCGGCGACGCCTGCCGCGTCGGCGGTGAAAGTCGTTGCGGTGGCGGGGATATCCCAGTTCATCCAGTGCCAGAAGCCCGCGCCGGTCGGGGCGTCGGGGTCGAACATGGTGACGGCGAAGCTCTTTGCGGCAGCCGGAGCTCCCGACCAGGACAGGTGCGGGGCGTGGTTGGCGGCGGTGCAACCGAAGCTGCCCGCGTAGAAGTCGGCGGGGAAGGCATCGGTGGCGTCGGGGGTTGTCACCGTGAACTGTGCTGCATTGGTCGGAACGACCGGGCGGACCTGGACCGAGGTCGGGCTCGCGCTGGTCGTGGCGGTGGCCGAATCCTTGTCGTCGCCGCAGGCGGCCAGCCCGGCCAGGCTCGCCACGGCGAAAGTCGCGGAAACGATGCGGCGTGCGGTGCGGTTCATGGCGGTCCTCCTCGGTGTTTCGAATTGCAAGATGAGAATCTCGGAATCCGAGATGGGCAGGGAGATCGTCCGCAGCCTGGTATGCGGCGTACCACCCAGCGCGCCGCCTAGGCTGGGGTGGTGGACGGAACGGGATCGGGCAATGAACTGGGCGCATTCCTGCGTGCCATGCGGGAGCGACTATCGCCGCAGGATGCCGGACTCCCGAGCCTCGGTACCCGGCGCACACCCGGCCTGCGGCGGCAGGAGGTCGCGCAGCTCGCCGCGGTCAGCATCGACTGGTACATCCGGCTCGAACAGGGGCGGGTCGGGACGCCCGGCGCGGCGATCCTGGACGCGCTGGCCAATGCGTTGCGGCTCAGCGATGCCGAACGCGCGCACCTGCACCTCATCGCCCGCGGCGCGCAGCCGCCCGCCCGCCGGGCCGCCGAACCGCCCGCCTCATTGCACGCCATCCTCGACGGGATGCCGTCGCTTCCGGCCTATCTCAGCGACTTCCGACTGGACGTGCTGGCCCGGAACACCGCCGCCGCGGCCCTGTTCGGCCCGGACTTCGGGCCCGGCATCAATGTGGCCCGCCTGACCCTGCTCGATCCCGGCGTCCGTGCCACGCAGCTGGACTGGGACCGCATCGCCCGCGAGACGGTCGGCAATCTGCGGCGCAATCTCGCCCGGCATCCCGACGATGCCAGGCTGCGCGAGGTGATCGGCGAATTGCGTTCGGAGAGCGCTGAATTCGCCGCCTGGTGGGAGGACCATACGGTCCAGGACCGCAGCCACGGCAGCAAGCGCATCCGCCATCCCGAGGCCGGTGACCTGACCGTGCACTATGACAACCTCACCAGCCCCGACGGCGCGGACCACAGCATCACCGTGCTCACGCCGGTCGACGAGGCCTCCGCGGCGGCCCTGCGCACCATCCTCACCGACCACGCGAACCGCCTGGGCGGCACCCGCCTTCGACCCGTCGCGGGGTAGCCCTGGCAAGATGGCTGAATGATTGCCACCATGCTGGCGGTTGCCATCTCGCTCACCGTGTGGGCCCTGCTGGCTGCCAAATTCGACCAGTGGCGGATCAGCGCGCCCATGGTGACGGTCTTCTCGGGCGTCGTGGTCGGGCTCATGGTGCGCGACTCCATCGGGGCGACCCTCGATACGGAAATGGCGCTGCACGCGGCCGAAATCGTGCTCGCCGTACTCCTGTTCATCGACGCCACCGAGGTGCGCGGCGGGCTGTTCGGCCGTAATCCCGGTGCGGCACTGCGGCTTCTGTTCATCGCGCTGCCATTGAGCTTGGCGGCGGCGGTGGGCCTCGGACTGTGGTTGCTGCCCGGTTCCGGATGGGCCCTACTGCTGGTGATCGCGTGCGTGGTGGTGCCGATCGACTTCGCGCCCGCGGCGGCGATCCTGCGCGACAAGCGAATTCCGGTGCGGGTGCGCAATGTCTTGAATGTCGAGAGCGGCTACAACGACGGCATCGTGTCCCCGATCATCGTGTTCGCCCTGGCCGTCGCGGGTGGCGCGGCCAAGGATCAGACGCCGTGGGAAGCGCTCGGCACCGCGGGTCCCCCGGCGCTGAAGGCACTGCTGGTCGGCGCGGGATGCGGTGCGGCACTGGCCTTCCTGACCAATCGCGCCGATGCCGCCCGGCTGATGAACCTGCAGTCCAAACGGCTCGTCATGGTCGCCGCCCCGATCGGTTCCTACGCGCTGTCGGTGAGCATCGGCGGCAATGGCTTCGTCGCGGCCTTCGTCTGCGGCTTCGTGATCCACCGCGTCCGCCGCACCGAGGAACACGCCCGCGAACTCGAACTCATCGACGATATCGGCTTCCTGCTCACCGCCGTCATGTGGTTCGTCTTCGGCGCGGTCGCGGTCTTCGTGCTGTGGGACGGCGCGGATTGGCGGCTGTGCCTGTTCTGCGCGGCGGTGCTCACGGTGGTGCGCATCATCCCGGTCATGGCCTCGCTGATCGGCTACCGCCTGACCCTCGTCGAAGACTTCCTCATCGGCTGGCTGGGCCCCCGCGGCACCACCTCGATCGTCTTCGGCCTGCTCGCCTTCAACCAACTCCGCGGCGACAACGCGGAACTGGCACTCGCGGCCATGGTGATCACCGTGCTCGGCAGCGTCGTGTTCCACGGCCTCGGCTCACCTTTGACGGCCCGCGGCTACCGCCGCCGAATCTCTACCCAAACGAACTGACCTGGAAAACACAAAACCCCCGACTCTCGAAAGAGCCGGGGGCCGAGTTGTGTCTCAACCACACAGTCGGGGTGACAGGATTTGAACCTGGCATGTATGCCGATCTTGGGGGTGTGTTGACCAGCCGAAATCTGTTGTCTACCAGGTAGAATGGAACAGCTGGTTAGTGACACTGGGAGACACGAGCGGACAGGTTTTGACGCTCGTTAGGCACAGATTAGGCACGGAAAATGGCACAGGCGAAACGGTCGTTCGGCGCTCCCCGCAAGCTTCCGTCGGGTCGTTGGCAGGGTCGGTACACCGGTCCGGACGGGCAGATTCATACGGGGCCGCGTACGTGGGAGTCGAAAGATGACTGTCTCGGGTGGCTGGCCGCTGAGCGGAAGCTGATCGAGTTGGATGTGTGGACGTCCCCGGCGGAGCGGGCGCGTGCGGCCGAGGCGGCGAAGGTCGCGCATGTGCTGACGGTTCGCCGGTACTGCGAGACGTGGCATGAGGAGGCGCGGAGTCGTCTGAAGCCGCGCACGTGGAAGCTGTATCGGGGGTATCTGGACAACGTGATCTATCCGGGGCTCGGGGACACGGTGTTGGATGAGTTGACGTTGCCGGTGGTGCGGTCGTGGTTCGCGAAGCTGGCGGCGTTCCCGACGCGTAATGCGAACGCGTATTCGCTGTTGCGCACGATCATGCGTCAGGCGGTGGAGGACGAGTTGCTGACGTTGAATCCCTGTCGGATCAAGGGTGCGGGTTCCAAGTCGCGGAAGGTGGAGCCGATTGCGTTGTCGCCGACCGAGATCCGTCAGCTTGCCGACGCGATGCCGGAGCAGTGGCGGGCGTTGATCCTGTTGGCCGGTTTCGGTGGGTTCCGGTGGGGTGAAGTGAGTGCGTTGCAGCGTGGGGACATCGAACTGGCCAAGGGGGAGTGCGACGTGACGGTGGCGCGGGCAGCGGTGCGGATAAAGAAAGAACTGATCATCGGGACCCCGAAGACGAAGGCGGCGCTGCGGACGGTGTCGCTGCCGCTGGAGCTTCGGACGACGCTGGCGGCCCATCTGGGTGAGCACGCGGCGGCGGGACGTGCGGGGCTGGTGTTCCCGTCCGAGCGTGGGGAAGTGCTGCACACCAACACGATCCGTAAGCAGTTCAAGAAGGCGGCCGATAAGATCGGGTACCCGAAGCTGCGGTTTCACGACCTACGGCACTCGGCGGCAACGCTGTTCGCGCGCCAGGGGGCGACAGCGTCGGATCACATGGCGTTCATGGGCCATACCACCGCAGCGATGAGCCAGCGCTACGTCAAGTCCAACAACGCCCGCAATCGCGCACTCGCGCAAGGAATGTGGGCCGCGTAGCCGACTCCCACACAGCGCCCCACCGTGTTCGCACCCGATGCGATGCGGCGGGGCGTTCGCGGTTTTCGGTGGCGGGTGCGGGGAGCGACAGTGGCGGTGGTCACCGGTCGCATAGGTGTGTTGGCGGGTGGAGGGTGGGGGTTGGGCTGTGGTTATTCCTATCCTCTTGCCGAGGTGAGATGTGCGACAGAAACTTTGGGGTTGTGGCGGCTTGGCGTTGGCGGTCACTTCCCGTAACTTTCTGACACGTGAGGCCGGATGGCGACCTGACCGAGTACATGGGTCGGGTAGTCACCTTTCGAAGCGCGCGATGGACTGGCAGCGTGCGAGCCTTACCGACTACATACTTTGCGTGATGCTTCGTGCGTCAGAGACTCCGGGGTAATTCCCAGAATTGAAGGCGTTTGCCATGTCCATAGAGACTCGCATTCTTCCCCGTTATGTTTCCCTCGCCCATGCCGGGGAATTCACGGGCACGTCCGTTCGTACGATCCGTCGCCGTATTTCTGACGGCACGCTCACCGGGTACCGGGTTCCCGGAACGCGGGCGGTGCGTGTGGATTTGAACGAACTCTCCGACCTCATGAAGCCGATGCGGTGAAACTGGCGCACTGAATCAATGGGTGCTCCATTCCGATCGATCTTCACAATTGAACACAATTGAACAGGGGCCGTGGATGAATAGGCGCGAGTCGGGGACGTTCTCGATCGTTCCGCATGCGGTGTTGGAGGCGATGTCGGATCGCCGGTTGTCGCCGCAGGCCGTGGCGCTGTATGCGGTGCTGGCCAAGCATGCCGACCGGCAGACCGGGCAGTCGTGGCCGTCGCGGGCGAGGTTGGCGAAGTCGCTGGGATACACCAAGGCCGATTCGATCGACAAGTACATGACCCAACTTGAGGACGCCGGGTTCGTGCGGGTGGACGCTCGCTACGGCAACCGACCCGACTCGGTCTCGGAGGTGCGCGACGCTGCGCACCGGGGCCGTCTGAACAACCTCTACACGCTGGTGGCCGCGCCTGTCGCCTCACCTGCGAGCGGGGGGAAGGGTTACCCGGCGCAGCGGGCAAGGGTCACCCGCGACGGTGGGGAAGGGGTTGCCCGCCAGCGGGGGTACGAACAAGAAGCCCTTCAACAAGATCCAAAAACCACAGGCGCGTGGCCCGCCGCCGCTGGGGCGCGGCCCGCCGCCCTGCCGTCGTGGCTGGTGTCGGTGAACCGGCCCGAGGACGTATCCCCGTTCGCGCCGTCGAAACGACCGTTGCCGGGCAACTGGCGGCCCAAGGCAGACGAGCAAGACCAGGCGCGGCGGCTCGGTCTCGACGTGGGCGCGCTCGAGGGGCAGTTCCGGGAGTTGATGACCGGGCATGAACGCCAAGAGTGGGATACGACCTTCGAATATTTCATCAATGATGTTGCCGCACAACGAGATAAGGAGAATCTGCCGATGAGTGCATGAATCCCCGCACCCGAGAATCGTTCCTGTCCGGGTCTCGACCCCGGCGCTATCGAAAGCCGATACCCATGCCCGAGCAACCGACCGACCCGTTTCCATCGCGAATCCGTGGTGACCGGCGCGGCTGGCTCACCTTCACCACCGAACTACCCGTGCCCTGGCAGAACGCCGAAGACGCCACGCACGCCGCCGATTTCGATGCCTGCCCGCGTGATCGCGCTCGCTTCGCGACCGACACGGAGAAGGCGTTGCTGCGCGCGCTGGGCCTCACGCTGCCCGAGGACGCACCGACCGCGACCGACCGTGACCGGTTGTGCACGCGGGTGGAATTCCTGGCCCCGACCCTGCGGCGGCGGACCTGGCCCGCGCTGGCCGACCAAACACCCACCGACACACCAGTTTTCCACTGACACCGACCCAGAACACCAGGAGCACTCATGAACCCCGAACCAACCACGACGAACACCGACACTGAGAACGACACCCCAGACGCCACGCTGGGCCACGAAACCGCTTCCGGCGACCATTCGTCCACCCCCGGCGTCGACGGTGTAGCCGACGACGTGAGCAACAACCCCAATGCCGAAGCCAAGAAATGGCGACTCAAATATCGGGCCGCCGAAACCGAACTCGCGACCGCACGCGAGACCGTCACCCGATTGCAGCGCGCCGCTATCGAGAAACAGGTAACCGATAGGCTCGCTGTGCCCGCCGACCTGTTCGACGTGGGCGGGTACACCGTGGAATCGCTGCTGCACGACAACGGCGACCCCGACCCCGCCAAGGTGCACGCCGCGATGCGTGAGCTGCTCCTCGCGCGCCCCGGACTGACCGCACGCGGATACAACATCCATCAGACGCATCCGAATTGGGGACAAGGGCAATCGGCTCATTTCCGAGACAGCGGCAGCGCCTGGGATTCCGTCATCAAAGGATGAACAAGGAAATGGATAGGTGAATCATCTAGTCACACTGTGGCATTCACCCGACAATGGAGGGCGGGAACCACGGGCTACGGCAATTGCTCCGCTGGTGTTCCACGTTAACCCTGGTCGGTAACGTCTGAGAGCTCCGAGAGCCGGACGAACACATATCCACGTTCGTTTCGTTTCTCGGAGCTTCTCATGTCTCTCAATACTGTTTCCGGTGCGCCCGTACTCAATTCGGCGCAAGTGGAAGACTCACTCGTCAAGCCGCTGGAATCCATCGCCGCAATCGCCCTGTGTTCCACCATCGTCCGCACCCACGGTTCCTCCGCGCTGCGGATCCCGATCACCGCTGCCACACCGACAGCCTCGTTCGTCGCCGAAGGTGCCGAAATCCCGGTCACCGACGCCGATTTGGAAGAGCTGGTGCTCACGCCCCGAAAGCTGGCCGGTCTGAGCGTCATCACGTCCGAACTCGCGCAGACATCCACGCCACAGGCCGCCGACATCGTCGGTGCCGGACTGGCGAAGGACATCGCGAAGAAACTCGATATGGCCGCGTTCGGGAACCTCCCGGCCCCGGCTCCGCCGGGCCTGGCCGCGCTCTCCGGCGTGAAGGCCGTGACCGCCCACCTGGCGGGCGGCAAGCTCACCGATTTCGATTGGGCCGCCGAAGCCGAGAGCCTGTCCGCTGTCGCGGGCGGCAACATCACCCACTGGGTTGCGTCTCCCGACGCCGCCCTGTTGATCGCTACCACGCCGCTGGGCGGCACCGGCGGACTCATGTCGGCGATGCAGCCGGACCCGACGTTGCCGACGCGCAGACAGGTACTCGGCCGTCCGCTGATCGTGTCCACGGCCGTCGCGTCGCGCACGATCTGGGGTATCGACAACAGCCGCAGCTTCCTCGCGATCTCCGAAGACGTGACCCTGGAATCGGATCGCAGCGTCTACTTCACCTCCGACCGCATCGCGATCCGCGCGAAACTGCGCGTCTCGTTCGGCTGGCCGAACCCGGAAACCGTTGTGAAGATCACGATCCCGGCGGCATAACTCGATGAGCGACCACATAACGAACGTCGGCGACGAATCCGCGGTGCTGTGCCGCGTCCTCGGACCGCACCTGGTCTACGACACCCAGAGCGGAAGCCACACCGGAGCAGGCGGACTCGTACGAGCGCGCCCCCGCGCCGCTGCCCGATGGGTCAGGCGCGGATGGGCCGAGATCGTCACCGACGAAGCCGACACGCCCGCGCCAGACAAGCCCAGCTCGTCAGCGAACCCGGCGAAGAAGCGAACGCGAACCAGTTGACCGGTTGACGTGGGATTTTAACCGATCGGGTAAAAACCCAACCGACGTGCTGACGGACACCGCGAACCAGCAAACACCGAACATGCCTGGTGTGCACGGTATTCGCGGTGTCGACGCTCCGGCGGGCGCACCTGTGGTCATCGGGTGAGGGCGATTCGGTCCGATGGGTCCGGTGACGGTTCCTGGAGGTCCCCGCCGTCGTCCCAGCGCGGGCAGTACGGGCACCACGGGCGTAGCCGGTGGTGGATCAACCCGGCGTAGGACACCAGCAGTGGCCAAAACGCCATAGGCACAGTCACATACCTGCCCCGGATTCCAGCGAGCACGGCCGCGAGAGTGGACACGGCGATCACGGCGAACAGATGCAGCCCGGACCGCCCGCTGCCCACGTGCGCCACCCGCAGCAACCAGCGGCGGCGCTGCGCCCGAACCGGGGCATCGGCGGGGACGGCCCGCATGCACGCCGCGCAGATGCGAGTCAATTCCATGTGCAGCACCGACACCACGGTGCCGACCGTGAACGCGGCCGTGACGAGTCCGGCGAGAGTGACGCTCACCCAGCTGTTTTCAACCCAGGTGGCCACCGCACCCGCGAGCGTTGTCACGGCGAGGATGGAGCCCATGCGGTGCGCGATCCAGTCCAGCACCCGCCCCGAAGGTCGGTCGGAGTTGTTGAATGCGTCGATGACGCTCATGCGGGGTCTGCTTCCCATGTTTCGGAGGTGGCGGGAGTCCGGTTCGGGCGTCGTTGTTCGATCCGGTGGCCGTTGCGGGCGCGTCTCGTCTGGTTCGGCTCATACGGACAGGCCCAGCCTTCTCCTGTGGCTGGGCCTGTCTTCGGGGGTAACGGATCCCGGCGCGGTTGCGTTCGGTAGCCGGGGTCCGATCGCGAAAAGCGTTGCCGTCGTTTGTGGAGCAACGCCATCGAGTTGTCCTGAATCGGTGCGTCTATCGCATCACCCCTTCCCACGGATTCCCCGAGCACCGGAATGGCTTTGAGGGCTTACGCGCCGTCCACGCGGCGCACAGGCGCACGGTCGGGCACCGGCGGCGCCGCACGACGTGAATACGTCGATTCCGGGTGCACCGTCACCACGTCCAGGCGCTGCACCAGCGAGCCGGGCGCTTCACCGTCCGGGAAGTGCTCGAGCGACGGCACGAACACCGCTTCCGCGTCCAGACGGGTAGCTTGGGCTTTCAGTCGCGCCAGGGGCGGCCGACCGCTGGCAGGGTCGTAGGGCACGATTTCAGCCAGGTCGTACCCGTATCGCGCTGCGAGCCTACGAATTTCGGATTCGTCCCACTGTTGACTCACGCCGGAGACATCGGTGCGCAGGTATCCCAGCGCGGTGGGTGTGTACCGCATGACCGCCCTTTGATCGTGGCCGTCGAGGGCCGTGGAGTCGTGGAGTTGGAGATAGAAGCCGCCATAGTCCTCGGCTTCGTCTCCGTGCGACTGGAGTTCCAACACGCCACCGGGGAACTCGAACAGCCGCGTACGCGGAACGGCCTGCGCTTCGTCTGGTTCCTCGATCACGACCGCCCCTGTCATCGCTGGTGAGGCAGTCCGGGACCGAGACGACTGCACCGGCCCCGAACGCCATGAAACGACGCTAGAAACTCACGGACCATCCCGGCCATGAACTTGGCCAAACTTGCCCAGATTAGGCCGTTGTGAAACGAAATATGGCCACAGGCGCGACGATTGAAGCGCGTCGCAGACCGGCGCAGAACGCCAGACAAGTAGGAGGCGAAGGCATGAGCCTTAAATTCCTCGGCAAGGGCGGCTCGCAGGTGAACGAGTGCCCAAGTCTGTACGCGACCGAATCGGGCTATCTCGTCCAGGGATGGAGTACCGACCGGCCCGATACGGTCGAGATACCCCATCTGCTTCTCGGATTCCTTGAGCCCCGAACCTTCCTCGGCTCCACGTTGACGGACACCGGGAGGGGTACCTTCACGGTTATCGGGCGGCCGATTACGGATGCCGACACTCTCGGCCAGCTTGACCTGGCCGAAGATGAGGCAGCCATCGAAGTACCCATGTTGGAGAGGACTTTCTACGGTGCAGCTGCGGCAAGGCGACTGGTCGGACCTGTTCCGGCAATGTCGCAGTGAGGCATTCCATCTCGAGGTCAGAGACAACTACGCAGTGCCGCTCGAGTCCGCACCATTCCGCCGATTCCTCGCGGACGAACCTGATGATTACGCATGGTTCGAAGGTTGGGATGCCTTGGTACGGGCGACAACCGGTCGAGGCGTAGCGATGAGCAGGGTTCGTGTCGTCACGGTGCCTCACACCGACTACCAGCGCTGGAGCTTGGTCGTTGCAGCACGCAATGTCGCAGCAGGTGAGGATATTCGATATCTGCCGCGCCATCTCGCTGGACAGGTGCCACCGGATGATTGGTGGCTCATGGACAATGAGATGGTGGCCTTCAACCTGGTCGATAGCCGGATGAAGTCGGCTGGCATCGCGATAACAACCGATCCCGGTGTGGTCGAGTATTGCCAGGCCGTCAAGGAACGGCTCTGGAAACTCGCGACTCCCTACTCCGAGTACGTGGCCGCTGCTGGCTCGCAGACGGTGAAGTGACCGGGAGTCTCCAGGAAGCGAGAGAAGCGCTCGGACAACGGCTTCGGGATTTACGCCGAGCCGTGGGTATGTCCGGGCGCGTCCTCGCCGAGCAAGCAGGCTGGCATGAGTCGAAGATCAGCAAGATCGAGCACGGCATACGCCCGCCCTCGGAAGCCGACATCCGAACGTACTGCGAAATTCTCGATGCTCCCGAGCAGTTGCCGGACCTGCTCGCGACGGTCCGAAACATCGACAGCGCCTATGTCGAATGGCGGCGCGTCCTCAGCGCGGGTACTCGGCGGGGCCAACATGCGCTGACCAAGCTCTCCGAACGAACGAAGCTGATGAGGGTCTATCAGCCGTATGTCGTACCGGGTCTACTCCAAACCGCTGACTACGCGCGGGCGATCCTGCGGCAGGCGATCGACTTCTACCGCATACCCGACGACCTGGAAGACGGTGTTGCCAAGCGGCTCGAGCGGCAGCGCATCTTGTACAGCGGAGACCGGCGGTTCCACATTCTGATGGGCGAGCAGGCTCTATGGACTGGCGTAGCCGATGAAGGAGTGATGGCCGGACAACTAGACCGGCTCATTGCCGTCATTGGGTTACCGCGGGTGACCTTCGGAATTGTGCCTGCGGCATCCTACTGTCCGGCACCCGCGATGAACTTCGTCATGTACGACCGCAGCATGGTGACAGTCGAAGGCGTCACCGCAGAACTCAAGGTGACCCAGCCAAGGGAAATCGCCGTCTACGGGCGCGCATTCGACACTCTGGCGGGTCAGTCGGTCACGGGCGAAGGGGCTCGGGTGTTGATCCGCGCTGCCATTGCTAGGAGAGAAGAGCCGCGCGACAACCAGCGAAGCACAGAGATCGAGCAATGAGATCGACAGCAGGCGAATGTATCTCACGGTAGGGTCGGACCGCTGAATGCAACGCCGGGAGGGGAACGATGGCCATTCCAACACGCGATAAGTCACTGGGAAACGGTCTCGGCGGCCAGCGATGGCGACGCTACGCAGACGCATTCGATCGGGTCGAACGGTGCGCGAGCCAGGGCTACTTCCTCGAGGCGATCGCGATTCTGGACTCGCTGATCGGAGATCGACTCGCGAGCCGTCTGGGCCATCTACAGGGCGACGACTCGATCAAGGTCGAGCCGATCGGGCGGCTGTGCGGCGCGCTCATCGGATACAAGAACGCCCCTGGCGTGGAACATGATCCGGAGTTCCGTGCCGTGACTGCCGACATAAGGGTGTGGTCCGAGACCCGTAACGATGCGATGCACGGTGTCGCACGTATCTTCAGGCCCGAAGACACGGCCACGTCGTTCGACGCTGCGATGAACATCCACGGTCAGACCGTCCTGGACGGGATCGCGGTGCTGCGACGTTTCGACCGACTCGATACCGCTGCGCGTCAGGCGCGTAAGGATATTCCTGCGCATAAGAGGTTTCCCGCGACATGGCCTGCCGCGTTCTTCCCCGAGGAGCGGTCTGGCACGCCGCGTCCTGTCGAGTCAGACGCCCGCTGACCCAACGGTCTTCGTGTCCTCGCGTGTCGCGTGCTGTCCCGGAAAACGACCCTTGGAAGCCGTAAAGGGTGCGCGCCACAGGGCGGATCGGTGTTTGAAAACACCAGGCGGGAGAGGTCGTGCGGCCGGTATTCGGCGTTTCCCCTGGTCGGTGCCGGTCGAGGCGGGACGGCTCGAAGCCCTGTGTGATCCGATCCCGTCGCGGGTGCTGTCCGCAGCGTCCGCACGCCCGGAACGTGGCTGGTCGGCACCCGGAGTTCGCGTTGTCCAGCCACCTCAACCGATTCCGTAACGTGGCTGCTCCCTGCAGAAACGGGAACGGCAACGGTTGGTTACGGCAGTTCCCGGGGGGTCGGAAGTCTGTGGATCAATTTCGCCGATCGGTGTAAGTGATCGATGGGGGTGGACACTCGTCGGATTTTGCGGGATCCCGCAATTCAGGGGATCGCCTGAAAAGGCTCGACCCCGCGACAGTGCCGACAGTCCGTCATCGGGTGTGTGTTGCCGCCGCCGTGACCAGTCCTTTTGACGGCACCGTCAAGAAGGCACGGTCCGTTGAGCCTTTCGGCCCGTCAGGGGTGTTCGATTCGGCGGTGCTGTGGTCTGCGATAGCCTGGACTGTCGATGGAGCAAGCAACCTGACCTGCAATTTTGCGGGATCCCACAAAGTTGTCGGACGCGATTCTCCGGCCGCGCGGAAAGACCCTGGGAAGGTGTCGGCGCGGGCGTCCACCGAGTCGAGTGGGGCCGGAAAGTGGCCGGTGGAGGGCTCTCCGCGTGCCGATATTCGCCTGTTTCCCCTGGTCGAGTTTTGCGGGGATCCCCGAAAAAGGCTGGTGGCCTGCGATATTGACGGATCGGTGAAAATCTCCTGACGACATGGGCTTCGAGGTGTCGCCGGGACGTCGGCTGACGAGCGCGTTTAACCGATCGGTTAACCGCCCAATCACCCCGGGGCGGGACGTGTTCCGCGCCCGGCACCGGGAGCCGACCCGAACACGCCCGTCGATCCATGGGAGCGCGCGCACGAGCCTGCATCGACCGGATGATGGTGTGCCCGCCCGGCGCACCGATGGTCAGGGGATCCGGCACGGTGCGCGGCGGCCCGGACCGGGTGCCGCGCGGGGAGCGGTCAGGCACGAATCTGGCACGGCCCCTTCGCGCCACCCAGGAAAAGAGCGAGGCCCCGACCAGACTTGCTGGTCAGGGCCTCAATCGTGTCTCAACCACACGGTCGGGGTGACAGGATTTGAACCTGCGACCTCTTCGTCCCGAACGTTGCTAGTGGCTTCCGGGGTAGTTCGTGCGGTGCCTCTGAGCTGCGGTGTGATGCCTGATGCTGCTCGCGCGTCCCGGGCTGTCTCGGATGGCCTGCTGCCTTCCTGCTGCCGGGGTGAGTATTCATCATGCTGACGAGCGTGCCGCCTGCCAGCGGACGCTGAATAATCCGGGTGGGCGGACATGTGAGTCCGGGCTGGCGGACATGATTTCTCCGGATGGGCGGACATCTGGATCTCCGGGACACGCCTGATAAATG
>NZ_BAAFGR010000080.1:0-33734 GCF_041154655.1 Nocardia sp. JMUB6875 | reverse complement strand
GGGTGTTGGTGGGGGCTTCGGCGGTGGCGATGTTCGGGAGTCCGTATGTGGATGTGAGGCTTCCGGGGGAGATTGCGCTGGGGAGTTCACGGCATGCGCCCGACGGGGTTCGGGTGGTTCGGGATCGGATTCCCGATGATGAGTGGTGTGAACGTGAGGATATCGGGTGACCACTCCGGCCCGGACCGCACTCGATTTTGCGCGGCGGCATCCGCGGAATGTGGCAGTACCGCTGTTCGATTCCCTGTGCGGCACAACGGGAACGGCGCCGAGCGCGGTGCTCGCGATCGCGGCGAGGCATGCCGGGGCACGTGACATGAGCAGGGTGCCCGCGATCTTGGCTCTTGTGGATGCCGGAGCAGCGTCACCGCAGGAATCCCGCACTCGACTCCTGCTGATCGACAACGGCTTTCCCACTCCGGAAACACAGATCGTGGTCCTGGATGAACGCGGCACCTTCGTGGCCCGAGTGGACATGGGCTACCGGGAGTTCCGAATCGCGATCGAGTACGACGGCGCCCAACACTGGACCGATCCGAAGCAGCACACGCACGACATAGACCGCCTCGCCCGCCTGGAATCCCTCGACTGGATCGTCATCCGCATCAGCGCCGCCCACCTCCGCACCCACCCCCAAGTCATCCTCACCCGCCTCCGCAACGCCTTCGCCGCACGCGGGGTAACCAAGATCGTGGGGTAGCTGGGTCGGCGGGTCGGTTGCCTGGGCATGGCGTCTTCGCATGGATACTCATGGATAAAAAGGTGAGACTTCTGGCCATTCAGAGTCTTCTAGTTGCCTCCTAATGTTCTTCTTGTTCGGTTCGGAGGTCGGGCCGAGGAGTTCAGCTAGAGGAGATGACGGCGATGCGGGCTGTGGTGCAGAAGAGCTTTGGTGGGCCTGAGGTGCTGGAGGTTGTGGAGGTGGAGAAGCCGGAGCTGCTCAGCGGCGAGGTTCTCGTTCGGGTCAAGGCCAGTGCTATCAATCCTGTTGATGTGGCGGTGCGGTCGGGGGCGTTCCCGTTGCTGGGGAAGCCGCCGTTCGGGGTGGGGTGGGATATCTCCGGGGTGGTCGAGGCGATCGGGCCGGGTGCACGGTACGAGGTGGGCGAAGAGGTCTACGGGATGCCGTTCTTCCCCCGTGCCGCAACGGGTTACGCGGAGTATGTGGCGACTCCGTCGCGGCAGGTGGCGCGGAAGCCGAAGGCGCTGAGTCATGTCGAGGCCGCGGCCTTGCCGCTGGCGGCGTTGACCGCTTGGCAGGGGCTGGTGGACAAGGCCGGAGTGCAGGAGGGGGATCGGGTGCTGATTCACCGGGCGGCCGGTGGGGTCGGGCATCTGGTGGTGCAGATCGCGAAGGCGAAGGGGGCGTATGTGATCGCACTCGCCAGCGAGGGGAAGCACGATTACGTGAAGGGGCTCGGGGCGGATGAGGTGATCGATTACCGGACAACCGATTTCACCGAGGCGGTGCGGGATGTCGATATCGTCTTCGACTCCGTCGCGGATGGGGCGCGGTCGCTGAGTGTGTTGAAGCCGGGCGGGGTGCTGGTGAGCATTCTCGAGCACATGAATCCGGAGTTGGAGGCGACGGTGAAGGCGGCCGGTCGGCGGTTCGCGGGGGTTTCGGTGGAGCCGGATTACTGGGCGCTGGAGCAGATCGCCGAGTTGGTGGACGCGGGGAAGCTGCGGCCGACGATCGCGGAGACGCTGCCGCTGGAGGATGCGGGGAAGGCGCATGAGATCGTGGCTTCGGGGCGGACCGTGGGCAAGGTCGTGCTGACCGTCGAGTGATGGAAGAACAGAGATGGATGTGCTGAGCGAGGCGCTGGCCTCCATGCGGACGGGCGCGCCGAATTCGGTGCGGACCGAGGGGCGGGCGCCGTGGGGGCTGAAACTGCCGCACACCGCGGGGGCGGGATTCCATGTGGTGCTGCATGGAACGTGCTGGTTCTATCCGACCGAGGACAGGGCGCGGGCGATCGCCATGGGGCCCGGCGATGTGGTGTTCGTGCGGGAGGGCGCGGGACACATTCTGGCCGACCACCCGGATACCCCGCCGGAGGTTCCCCGCCCCGACCAGTACATCCAGCGCCCGCCGATCGGCGCGGTACGGCTCGGCGGCGACGGCCCGGCCACCAGCTTGCTCTGCGGCAACTACCACCTCGACGGCCAGCGGCCGCACCCGCTGCTGCGACAGCTGCCCGAGGTGATCCACCTGCCCGCCCGGCACGGCAAGCATCCGGAGCTGGCCGCCGCGATCCAGCTGCTGGGCGCGGAACTCGACAATCCGCGCATCGGCTCGTACGGCATCGTGCCCGCGCTCATCGACTCGCTGCTGCTCTACATCCTGCGGGCGTGGATAGAGGATCAGCCCGAGAAGGAGGTCACGGGATGGGCTGCGGCCCTGCGTGATCCGGCCGTCGCCCCGGCCCTGGCCGCCATGCACGACGACCCGGCCGCGGCCTGGACGGTGCAGTCCCTGGCCGATCACGCGGGCCTGTCCCGCGCGGCCTTCGCCCGCAAGTTCAACGCCATGGTCGGCGAACCCCCGCTGGCCTACCTGACCCGCTGGCGTCTGACCACCGCCGCGCAACTGCTGCGCGAGGACGACCTCGCCATCGAAAAGGTCGCCGCCCGAGCCGGATACAGCTCCGAGTTCGCCTTCGGCAAGGCGTTCAAGCGCGAATTCGGCCTCGCCCCGGGCCAATACCGCCGCCAGGCCCGCGCCGCCGCCTGACCTGTCCACACATGGAAAGGCCCCTGTGGATGAATTCCACAGGGGCCTTTCGCCTATCGCCAGGGTTCTGGAGGAACCCGACTCACAACCAAGTGTCCAGAGTGGTGGTCGTGAGGAAGTGTTCGAGGTCCGCGCGCCACGGCGCGGGCGTCGTCTTCTCCGGTTCGATGGCCGTGTACTGGCCCCGGTAGAACAGCAGCGGCCTGCCGGAGTCGGTGGACTCCGACAGGGCCTGTACCCGGCCGATCACGATGTAGTGATCGCCGCCGTCGAGCACGTTGTCCACAGTGCACTGGATCGTGGCCAACGCGCCGTCCAGGACCGGAAGCCCCAGTTCCGAGGTGTGCCAGTCGATTCCGGCGAACTTGTCGGGTTCGCGGGAACCGAAGCGGGCGCACACCGGCTGCTGCTCCTCGGCGAGCATGTTCACGGCGAAGCTGCCGTTGCGTTCGATCGCCGCCCAGGAGCGGGACTCCTTGGTGGGGCAGAACAGCACCAGCGGCGGATCGAGGGACAGGGCGGCGAACGACTGGCACGCGAACCCGATGGGTGCGCGGTCCTCGCCCTCGCCGTCGAAGGTGGTGATGACGGTGATGCCGGTGCAGAACTGCCCCAGCACATTCCGGAACTGCCGCCCGTCGATGACGGGTTGTGCGTCGGTGGTCATGAGCCGCCCCTGTCCGTTCGCTCTACTTGAATCCGACGCTGAAGTCGTGGCCCCACAGGCTGACCGCGGTGGATTCCCGCGCGATCCACGAGTGATCGTCGACTTCCAGTCCCTCACAGCCGAATTCGATATCGAACCCGCCCGGCGTCTTCATGTAGAACGACAGCATCTTGTCGTTGATGTGCCGGCCGAGGGTGGCCGACATCTTGACCTTCTTGCGGTTGGCGCGATCCAGGCAGAGGCCGACGTCGTCGGAGTTCTCCACCTCGACCATCAGGTGCACGATGCCGGTCGGGTTGGGCAGCGGCAGGAACGCCAGCGCGTGGTGGCGCGGGTTGCAGCCGTAGAAGCGCAGCCAGGCCGGGTCGCCGTCGGCGGGACGGCCCACCAGCTGCGGGGGCAGCCGCATGGAGTCGCGCAGCCGGAAGCCCAGCACGTCCTGGTAGAACGCCTGTGCCGCAGCGTCATCGGTGCAGGTGAGGACCACGTGACCCAGACCCTGCTCGGCGGTGACGAACTTGTGGCCGTAGGGGCTGACGAACCGGCGGCCCAGATACTGCGCGCCGTAGAACGCCTCGAGGGTGTTCCCGGACGGATCCTGGAACCGGATCATGCCCTCGACCCGGCGCTCGCCGAGCTCCTCCTTGGTGCCCTCGGTGAAGGCGACCCCGTTCTTGGCGAGGGTCTCCCGAAGCTGTTGCAGCCCACGGGCGTCGGTGACCTCCCAGCCCGAGACCAGCAGCCGGTCCTTCTCACCCGGCACGATCACCAAGCGGGCGGCGAAATCGTCCATGCGCAGGTAGAGCGCGTCCGGATTGAGCCCGTCGCCCTCCATCATGCCGAGCACCTTGAGGCCGTACTCGCGCCAGGCCGTCATGTCGGTGGCCTCGATGCGCATGTAGCCGAGCGCCTTGATACTCATGCTCTCTCCTTGACGCCGAGCAGGAAGTCGGTTGCCAGGCGGTTGAATTCGTCGAACTTCTCCAACTGCGCCCAGTGGCCGCAACCACCGAACACGTGCAGCTGCACGCGCGGCACCATCTTCAGAGCCACGAGCGCACCGTCGATCGGGTTCACGCGGTCCTCGCGGCCCCAGATCATGAGTACAGGTTGCCGCAACTTGAAGGCGTCACGCCAGATCATGCCCTTGGCGAAATCCGGTCCGGCGAAGGACTTGCCCATGGCGCGGGTGGCAGCCAGGGATTCCGGCTGCGAGGCCGAGGCGAAGCGCTCCTCGACCAGTTCCGGCGTGATCAGCTTCTGATCGAAGACCATGATCCGCAGGAACGCCTCCAGGTTCTCCTTCGTGGGCTCGAAGTTGAACTTGGACAGCAGCTTCACGCCCTCGGTGGGGTCCGGCGCGAACAGGTTGGTGGACAGGCCACCGGGGCCCATCAGCACCAGCTTGCCCGCGCGGTCCGGGTAGTCAAGTGCGAAGCGGGTGGCCGCACCGCCGCCGAGCGAATTGCCCAGCAGGTGAACGCGTTCGGTGATGCCGAGGGTGTCGAGCAGATCCTTCAGCGCCGAGGCCGAGTGCACGAAGTATTGCGGGTGCTCGGTCGGCTTGTCGGACTGGCCGAACCCGGGCTGGTCGACGGCGAGGACGTGAAAGTCCTTGGCCAGCACCGGAATGTTCTTGGCGAAGTTGGACCATGAGCTCGCGCCCGGGCCGCCGCCGTGCAGCAGCACGATGGTGGGGCCGTTGCCGACTCCGGCCTCGTGGTAGTGCAGCTTCAGATCCGGCCGCACCTGCGCGAAGCGCGAGGTGGACTCGTACGTGATTTCTCCCACTGACGTCATGGACTACACCATCGTGTCGGTGATCGGCAGCCCGAAGGCGTGCGAGCCGAACATGGCGTACGCGCGCTCGGGATCCTGCGAGGCGTGCACGCGACCGGCGTGGGCGTCACGCCAGAACCGCTGCAGCGGAGTGCCTTCCGCGAGCGCGGTGGCGCCGGAGGCCTCGAAGAGCCGGTCGATGGAGGCGATGATGCGGCCGGTGGCGCGCACCTGGTCGCGGCGGGCGGCCACGCGCAGGTCGAACGGCACTTCCTTGTCGGCGAGGATGTAGGCGTACTCCTCGGCGATATTGCCCGACAGCTGACGCCAGGCGGCGTCGATGTCACTGGCCGCCTCAGCGATTCGCACCTTGCCGTACGGGTCGTCCTTGGCGTGCTCGCCGAAGTACGCCGCGCGCACGCGCTTGCCCTGGTGCTCGACGTGGGCCTCGTAGGCGCCATAGCCCATGCCGATGATCGGCGTGGTGATGGTCGCGGGATGAATGCTTCCCCACGGCATCTTGTACAGCGGGTCGGTATTCTGCTCCAGGCCAGGCGATTTCAGATCGCCCATAGTCTTCATGCTGAGGAAGCGGTGCCGCGGTACGTACACATTCTCGACCACGACGGTGTTGGAGCCGGTGCCGCGCAGGCCGACCACGTGCCACACGTCGTTGATCTTGTACTCGCTCCGCGGGATCAGGAACGAGCCGAAGTCGACCGGCTTGCCGTTCTTGATGACCGGGCCGCCGACGAACACCCAGTCGGCGTGATCGGAGCCCGAGGACCAGGCCCACGAACCGTTGACGATGTAGCCCTCGCCGTCGTCGCTCACCACGCCCGCACCCATCGGGGCGTAGGAGGAGGAGATCCGGACCTCGGTGTCGTTGCCCCAGACCTCTTCCTGCGCACGCTGATCGAACAGCGCCAGGTGCCAGTTGTGGATGCCGAGGATGCCGGCGCACCAGCCGGTGGAACCGCACGCGCTCGCGATCTTGCGGACGGTGTCGTAGAAGATCACCGGGTCGCAGGCGTAGCCACCCCACTGCTTGGGCTGGACGAGCTTGAAGAAGCCGGTGGCCTGCAGATCCTTGACCGTCTGGTCGGGAAGGCGACGCAGATCCTCGGTCTCCTGGGCGCGCTCGCGCAGGGTGGGCAGCAGCGCCTCGACCCGCTCAACTACTTCTTGCGTCATCTCGCCAGTTGCTCCTGCCTGGTGCTGGTACGGGAAGCGGTCTTCGTTTGCCCCTGAGAGTAGAACACGTTCTTATTCCTGTCGAGAACGCGCTGCTGGCGCAGCTCAGAGCGCCCCCATCCTGGTAGTTGGTCCTATCGCTGGCCAACTGTCAGCCAATTTTGTAACGTGTTCTAGTACATCCATAGGAGGATCAACGATGGCGACAAGCGCCCAAGGGCCGCGCGGGAAGGTCCGCGAGATCGATGTGGGCTCGATGCCCACCCGATACGCCCGGGGTTGGCACTGCCTCGGCCTTGCCAAGGACTTCCGTGACGGCAAGCCGCATGCGGTCAACGTATTCGGTACCAAGCTGGTCGTTTTCATGAACAGCCAGAACGAACTCAAGGTGCTGGACTCCTACTGCCGTCACCTCGGCGGCGACCTCTCGATGGGTGAGGTCAAGGGCGATTCGATCGCGTGCCCGTTCCACGACTGGCGCTGGGGCGGCGACGGCAAATGCACCGGGATTCCGTACGCGCGCCGCGTGCCGCCGTTGGCCCGTACTCGCTCGTGGATCACGTTGGAGCGCAACGGTCAGCTGTTCGTGTGGCACGACCACGAGGGCAACCCGCCGCCGGACGAGGTGACGATCCCCTATATCGAGGGCCCGTACACCAATGCCGACGGCAGCCCGTCCGAGGAGCGCAATGACGGCTGGACCGACTGGACCTGGCACTCGATGCTGATCGAGGGCTCCAACTGCCGCGAGATCATCGACAACGTCGTGGACATGGCGCACTTCTTCTATATCCACTACGCCTTCCCGACGTACTTCAAAAACGTGCTCGAGGGCCATGTGGCCACGCAGTACCTGGAGACCAAGGGCCGCCCGGACATCGGCCAGGCCGCCGAGGCCGGCATCGATGTGCTGCTCAAGTCCGAGGCGTCGTACTTCGGGCCGTCGTACATGATCAACCCGCTGCTCAATATCTACAGCGGCTTCGAGGTCAAGACGGTCCTGATCAACTGCCACTACCCCGTCACCCAGAACTCCTTCATGCTGCAGTGGGGCGTCTCGCTGGAGAAGCCGAAGGGGCTGCCGGACGAGCAGGCCGAGGCCTTCGCCGCCAAGATGACCGAGGGCGTCTCCGAGGGCTTCCTGCAGGACGTCGAGATCTGGAAGCACAAGTCCAAGATCGACAACCCGCTGCTGACCGAGGAGGACGGGCCGGTCTACCAGCTGCGCCGCTGGTACGACCAGTTCTACGTGGACGTCGCGGATATCGATCCGAAGTCGGTGCAGCGCTTCGAATTCGAGATCGACACCTCCAAGGCCAACGAGGCGTGGGGTCTCGAGGTCGAGGAGAATCTGCGCCGGAAGCGCGAAGCCAAGGAGGCCGAAGCGGCCGCGCAGGCGGAGACCGCCGTCGCGGCCGAGGCCGACTCGTCGGAGGAAGCAGGAGTCTGATGACCAGCTGGGCGAAGGCACCCGATTTCGCGGACCGTCCGGAGCACCGGGAACAGGTGCGCGCCCAGACGGTTCTCGACAAAGAGCACTACATGGAATCGGGCATGACACCCATCGCGTGTCAGTCCTGCGGCATCGAGGTGCTGGTGCGCAAGCACTCCAGCAATCAGAAGACCGTGCAGTGGCGGACCAATCCGGCCGACCGCTGCCCGGTGTTCCAGAAACTGGCCGAGAACGGGCCCGTCTTCGGGAAACCCGATTCCTGCCCGAACCTCGAGAAGACCATCGACCACGCGGTGGCCGAGGGCATTCTCGAAGTCGACAAGTAAGGCTCAGTCGAGCCTGAAGTCGGCGAAGTCGAAACCGGGGGAGACCACGCAGCTCACCAGGCTGTAGTGGTCGCCCGCCGGTCGGGCGGATTGGGATACCCCGCCGGGGACCACCGCCTGGGGGCGCTGCCCCTGCTCGACATCGGGTCCGAGGACGATCTCCTCACCCCCGATGTTCAGCAGCAGGGGCCCACCCCGATGCCAGAACCAGATCTCGTCCGACGTCACCGTGTGCGGCGCGGACTTCTCACCCGGCAGCAGCAGGAAATAGATGGCCGTCGCGCTCGAGCGCGGGCCGCCGTAGCCCTCAGGCTCGAATTCGACTCCGCTGCGCCAGGTTTCCCGGAACCAGCCGCCCTCGGGATGCGGCTCCAGATCCAACTCCGCGGCCAGCTTCGGTCGGTCATCGCTCATGGCCTCACTCTAGGGCCGGGCGGCCTAGGCTGGGCAGCGTGACGGACTGGCGCGCACGCAAGGGACCGATCGGAGTGCTGACGGGGGCCGGGATCTCGACGGACTCCGGGATACCGGATTTCCGTGGCCCGCGCGGGGTTTGGACCAAGGACCCGATAGCCGAGCTGCTGTCGACGTACCAGAACTACGTGGCCGATCCGGAACTGCGAGCGCGGGCCTGGCTGGCGCGGCGTGACAATCCGGCGTGGAAGGCGACACCCAACGCGGCGCACGAGGCGCTGGCCCGGCTGGCCGCGTCGGGACGGCAGGTCGGGATCATCACGCAGAACATCGATCGACTGCACCAGCGCGCCGGATCCGACAGCGTGGTGGAGATCCACGGCAATATGTTCGAAGTCGTCTGTATCGACTGCGATTTCACCGATTCGATGGCCGCCACCCTGGCGCGCGTGGCCGCGGGCGAACCGGATCCCGCCTGCCCGGACTGCGGCGGCATCCTCAAGGCCGGGGTCATCATGTTCGGCCAGCAACTCGACACGGCCGCCATCCGCGCCGCCGTCCAGATCGCCGAGACCGCGGAAATCTTTCTGGCGGTGGGCAGTTCGCTGCAGGTCGAGCCCGCCGCGTCCATGTGCGCGGTGGCGGTGGACGCGGGGGCCGACCTGGTCATCGTGAACGCCGAGCCGACGCCTTACGACGAGTACGCCGCCGAGATCGTGCGCGACCCGATCGGCGAGGCGCTGCCCCGGCTGGTGTCGCAGATCCTGGGGGACTGAGGTTTTCGTGCGCGCTTCTCAGCTGAACGGCGTCTTGGGTCGCGGCTGCAGTTCGCCGTCGATCCAGATGTCGACCTTCTCGTTGTAGAACGACGCCAGCCCCGCGATCTTCTGGCTCTCCGGCAGCGGCGTGCGGTAGATCCACACCAGGTCCGGATGGCTGGTCTCGCCGAGCTGCACATTCCAGTACTCGGCGTGACCCTTGTACGGGCACGAGGTCTTGGTCGCCGACGGCCGCAGCAGATCCATGCGGATATCGGTCAGCGGCAGGTAGTAGCGCGCGGGCAGCCCGGTCTCGAACAGGATGTGCGGGGCATGCGAGTCGGCCAGCGTCTCGCCGTCCAGCTCCACGCGGACGTGCCGGGAGCTGACCAGGATGTCGACCCGGGTGTAGGGGTCGCGCGGGTGGACATAGATCGGCTCGTCCTCCTCGAACCACTCGTCCATGGCGGCGAAGTCCAGCTTCACCAGGTCGCGCAGTTCCGGGATCGGGGAGTCGAGGTGGCGCACGGCCGCGCCGGGGGCGGTGACGCCGTCGGCCACCACATCGAATTCGGTGCCCTCGCCGCGGCTGGGGGAGGGCCGGGTCTTGCCGTTCGGCTCGAGCTTGACCCGCAGGTCGTCGACCGGCAGATAGTAGGTGGGGTAGTGCGGGCCCTCCCAGACCAGCGTCGGATGGACGGTGTCGGCGGCCAGGTGACCGCCCAGGTAGGCGCGCACCCGCTTGGCGCTCGGTTCGACGCGCACCCGGCCACGCTGTGTTTCGGTCATACCTCCCGACGGTACCCCCGGAATGGAACCGCCTGTCGGCGAGCGGGTTTCGCATATTCCTGGCATATCCGCCGGAACCGGCCCAGGAGGCGATTTTTATAGGCTGACCAGCCTCGATATGGTGTTCTGGCAACACTCGGGCAATACAAGAAGGTGGCGGTCAGATGTCGGAAACCGACAGTGCTCAACTGGCGGAAGCGAGCGGCGTCGAACAGCAGGGCCTGCGCACCGGACTCCGGCGCCGGCACATGACCATGATCGCCATCGGCGGCGCGATCGGCGCGGGCCTGTTCGTGGGCAGCGGCTCGGTCATCAAGACCGCCGGACCCGCCGCCATCCTCTCCTACGCGGCCGCCGGACTCGTGGTGCTCTGCGTGCTGCGCGCGCTCGGCGAGATGGTGGTGGCCCGCCCGGTCGCCGGATCCATGGGCGAGTACGCGCGCATGGCCATGGGCCCGTTCGCCGGATTCACCGTCGGCTGGATCTACTGGTACCTCTACGTGATCCTGGTCGGGGCCGAGGCGGTGGCCGGCGCGGCCATCCTCGCCAACTGGATCGACCTCGACCAGTGGATCCTCTCCGCCGGACTGCTGGTCCTGATGACCGCGGTCAACCTGGTTTCGGTGAAGTCGTTCGGCGAGTTCGAGTTCTGGTTCGCCTCCATCAAGGTGGTGGCCATCGTGCTGTTCCTGGTCGTCGGACTGGCCTGGGTGTTCGGGCTGTGGCCGGGCTCGCACGCCGGCTTCGGCAACCTGACCGAGCACGGCGGCTTCGCGCCCAATGGCATCGGCGGCATCTTCTCCGCCATCGTGGTGGTCATGTTCGCCTTCGGCGGCACCGAGATCGTGACCGTGGCGGCCGCGGAATCCAAGGAGCCGGGCCCGACCGTGGCCCGCGCCACCAACAATGTGCTGTGGCGGGTCGGCCTGTTCTACGTGGCCTCGATCTTCCTGGTGGTGACCATCCTGCCGTGGAACGACGCCAAGGTGCTGCAGAGCCCGTTCGTGAGCGCGCTGGACCACATCGGGATTCCGGCCGCGGGCACCATCATGCAGGTCGTCATCCTGACCGCGGTGCTGTCGGTGCTGAACTCGGCCATCTACGTCTCCTCCCGCATGCTCTACGTCCTCACCCGGGACGGCGACGCCCCCGCCTCCCTGGTGAAACTGAACAAGCGCGGCGTCCCCGCCCGCGCGGTGCTGCTCGGCACGGTCGCCGCGTGGGGCGCGGTCATCGCCTCGTACGTCTCCCCGGACCAGGTCTTCACCTTCCTGGTGAACTCGATCGGCGTGGTGCTGGCCTTCGTCTACGTGGCGATCATGTTCTCGCAGTTGCGACTTCGCGCCCGCCTGCGCCGCGAGGACCCGTCGGCCCTGACCTACAAGATGTGGGGATACCCCTACATCAGCTGGGCGGTGGTGGTCGCCATCTTCGCCGTCTTCGTGGCCATGGCCCGCAACCCCGACCAGCGCAACCAGCTCCTCGCCTCCACCGTCAGCCTGCTGGTGGTGATGGCGATCTACCCGCTGCGCGCCAAGTTCGGCCGCAAGGCGCCGGTGCGCGAGGTCGAGGTGCTGCACCACTGACCGCTATCCGACCGGTGACCGCTATTCGTCGATCGGCTTGATGACGACCGCGGTCCCGTAGGCCGCGACCTCGCTCATGGTGTTGGCGATCTCGTTGCAGTCGAAGCGCATGGCGATCACCGCGTTCGCGCCGAAGGCCATGGCGTGCTGGCACATTCGCATGATCGCCTCGTGCCGGGACTGGTACAGCAGCTGCGTGTACTCGTGAATCTCGCCGCCGCCCAACGCCCGGAACCCGGCCGCGAAGTTCGCGCCGAGGCCCCGGCTGCGCACGGTCAGCCCGGCGACCTCGCTGATCACCTTTACGATCTGGTGGCCAGGAACGTCGTTCATGGTCGACACCAGGATCGGGAACTGCGGCCCCGGAGCCTGCTGCGGCTGACCCTGCTGCGGGTAGGGCTGCCCCTGTTGCGGATAGGGCTGGCCCGGCTGCGGGTACCCGGGCGGCGGTTGCTGCGGGTACCCGGGCTGGCTTGGCTGCTGCGGGTACTGCCCTTGCGGCGGCATGGGTTGATTCATGAGCCGGATCGTACGGAAATCCCGATCAGGCCGGTCGGGCCAGGGGGCGGGCGGGGGTGCCGAAGAGCTGGGCGTCGGCGTGGGCGCGCTTGAAGAACAGGTGCGCGTCGTGCTCCCAGGTGATGGCGATGCCGCCGTGCATCTGCACGGTTTCGGAGACCACGGCATTGAAGGCGTCGATGGCGTGCAGCCGGGCGGCCTGGACGTCGACGGCCTCGACCGCGCCCTCGGCCAGGCCCGCGATGGCGAGATAGGCCACGGAGCGGGCGGATTCGACGAGCACGTACATATCGGCCATGCGGTGCTTGAGGGCCTGGAAGCTGCCGATCGGGCGGCCGAACTGCACGCGCGACTTGGTGTACTCGACGGTCATGTCGAGGCACTGCTCGGCCGCGCCCACCTGCTCGGCGACCACTGCCGCCCAGGCGATCTCGCGCAGGCGGGTGACGTTCAACCGTCCCAGCGGGCGGGCCGCGACCGCCTCGAAGTCGATGCGCGCCAGCTTGCGGGTCGGGTCCTGGGTGACGAGGGCGGTGCGGGTGACGCCCGTGGCATCGCCCTCGACCTCGAACAGGCCCTCGGCGGTCAGCACCAGCAGCGTGTCCGCGTGCGTGCCGTCGAGGACGTAATGGGCGGAGCCGGACAGGGTTTCGCCGTCGGCCTGGACGCCGAAGGAATCCCAGCCCCGCGCCCCGGCCCAGCACAGCGCCAGTGTCCGGGCGCCCTCGGCGACCTCCGGCAGCAACCGCTCATTGGCCTCGGCATTCCCGGCCAGCAGCAGCGCCTGCACGCCCAGCACGGCCGACCCGAGCATGGGCGGCGCGGACAGCGTGCGCCCGAGTTCCTCGACCACCAGCAGGGATTCGACCAGCCCGACCCCGATGCCGCCGAACTCCTCCGGAATGGCAAGCGCCGCAACGCCGACCTGCTCGCACAGCAGTTTCCACAGCTGCTCGTCATACCCGCGCTCGGTCTCCAGCCCGCGCCGCATGGCCGCGCTGTCACCGTGCTTGGTCAGCACGGCCCGCACGGTGGTGACGAGTTCCTGCTGCTCGGTAGTGAGGCTCATGCCTTCGCTCCCAACGTGTCGTAGTTGCTCATCATGCGACGTTTCCGGCGCGCAGGGCGGTAGCGATGCGGGCGCGGTGCTGGGCCGGGGTGCCCCAGGCCGAGCGCAGCGCGGTGACCTTGGTCAGCCACAGCGACAGATCGCATTCGGCGGTGTAGCCGATGGCACCGTGCACCTGGAGGGCGATGCGGGCGGTCTGATACGCCGCCTCGCCGCAGGCCAGCTTGGCGGCGGAGATGTCGCGGCCGCGAGTCCCGCTGTCCGCGTTCGCTTCCAGGGTCAGCGCGGCCCGGTAGAGCAGCGGCTGCGCCATTTCCAGGGCGATGTGGGCATTGGCCAGATGGTGCTTGATGGCCTGGTTGCGGCCGATCGGGGTGCCGAACTGCTGGCGCTGCTTCACGTACTCGACGCTGGTGTCCAGCAGTGCGCGGCCCGCGCCGAGCAGCTGCGCGGCGGCGGCCAGGGCGGCGGTGTCGAAGGCCAGATCGATTGCGGCGGAGACGCCTTCACCCTCGGCGAGGGTCTCGCCCGCGGTCACGGTGAACAGGCGGCGGGCCGCGTCCACCGAGGTGACCAGCTCGCCCGCGTTGGCCAGGGCGATGCGGTCGCCCTCGGCGATCAGCACCAGATCGGCGATATCGGCATCCAGCGCGGTGGCTGCGCCGTCGGCCCGCCCGGCATTGGCTCCGGCCGCGGCGGTCACCGCGAGGGTGCCCAGCTTTGCGCCCTCGGCCAGCTCCGGCAGCTGCTCGGCGGCCAGCGCCGCATCCGGAAGCGCCTGCAGCAGTGCGGGAATCGCTGCGGCGGTCTCCACCAGCGGGCCCGGCACGGCGGCCCGGCCGATCTCGGTGAAGGCCACGATCAGCTCGACCGGGCCCGCGCCGAACCCGCCGTTCTCCTCGGTGACGGTCAGCCCCAGCGCGCCCGCCTCGGCCAGTTGGCCGATCAGCGCGCGCCCGGCGGCGGCATCGCCCTCGCCCCAGGCCCGGACGACGCCCGGGGTCTTGGCGGCCTCGCCCATCTTGCGCAGGCTGGCGGCGAAATCGTTCTGTTCTGCGGTCAATGCGAATCGCATGTCGTCGTCCTCCCTGTGGCTATCGCGGCAGGCCGAGCAGGCGTTCGGCGATGATATTGCGCTGAATCTCGTTGGTGCCGGCGTAGATCGGGCCCGCCAGCGAGAACAGGTAGCCGTCGGTCCAGGCCGATTCCTGTTCCGCGGCCGCACCGTGCAGATCGAGCGCGGTCTCGTGCATGGCGATGTCCAGATCCGACCAGAACACCTTGTTCACCGAGGATTCCGCGCCCAGCTGACCGCCGTCGGCCAGGCGGGTGACGGTGGCCCAGGTGTTGAGGCGGTAGGCCTCCGCGCCCACCCACGCGTCGACCACCCGGTCGGCGATCGCGGTATCGGTCTCGTCCGCGCCGCTCCACAGCTCGATGAGCTTGGCCGCGGTGGCGGTGAACCGGCCCGGCGCGCGCAGCGACAGGCCGCGCTCATTGCTCGAGGTCGCCATGGCGACCTTCCAGCCGTTGTTGGCCTCGCCGATCACGTCGGCGTCCGGCACGAACACATTGTCCAGGAAGATCTCCGCGAAGCCCGGCTCGCCGTCCAGCTGCGGAATCGGCCGCACCGTAATGCCTTCCGCGGTGAGCGGGAACATCAGGTAGGTCAGGCCGCGGTGGCGCTCGGCCTCCGGATCACTGCGGAACAGGCCGAAACCCCAGTCCGCGAACGAGGCCCGCGAGCTCCAGGTCTTCTGACCGTTGAGCAGCCAGCCGCCCTCGGTGCGCTTGGCGGTGGAGCGGATGCCCGCCAGATCGGAACCGGCCTCCGGCTCGGACCAGGCCTGCGCCCAGATGTCGTCGGCGCGAGCCATTCTCGGCAGGATGCGGGCCAGCTGCTCGGGGGAGCCGTGCTCGAACAGGGTGGGCGCGAGCAGGAAGATGCCGTTCTGCGAGACGCGCCCCGGCGCGCCCGCGGCGTAGTACTCCTCCTCGAAGATGACCCATTCGGTCAGCGAGGCGTCGCGGCCGCCGTACTCGGCGGGCCAGGCCACACAGGACAGGCGGGCCTCGGCGAGCTTGGCCTCCCACGCCCGGTGGGCCTCGAAGCCCTCCTTCGTATCCATGGACGGCAGGGGAGTGGCGGGCACATTGGCCGCCAGGAACTCCCGCACCTCGCGGCGGAATTCCTCGGTCTTGGCGTCGAATTCGAGATCCACTTACTTCGCCCCGTCGTTGTTCGTAGCTGCGGCCGCGCCGGTGGCGGCGGCCTTCATGGACTTGGCGTTCATGCCGCCGAGGGAGTCCGCGCCGACCTCGGCATTGTGCGCGTGCGCGAAATGGTGCAGCCCGAAGACCGAGTCCATCCCGGCGCGCATGCCCATCAGGTCCTCGCACTGGTTGACGGCCTTCTTGGTCAGCGCCAGCCCGAACTGCGGCATCTCCGCGATCTTCTCGGCCAGCGCGAAGGTCTTCGCCTCCAGGTCCGCGCGCGGGACAACGTGATTGAGCATGCCCCACTCGTAAGCCTGTGCGGCGGTGAAGCGCTCACCGGTGAACAGGATCTCCTTGGCGCGGCGCGGACCCAGCACCCACGGATGCGCGAAGTACTCGACGCCCGGAATGCCCATGCGGACAACCGGATCGGAGAAGAACGCGTCCTCCGACGCCACGATCATGTCGCAGGACCAGGCCAGCATGAGCGCGCCCGCGATGCACGCGCCCTGCACCATGGCGATGGTCGGCTTGGGGATCTCCCGCCAGCGCCGGCACATGCCCAGGTACACCTCGGATTCGCGCGCGAACCGCTGGTCGCCGCCGAGGCGGTCGGTGTGGTCCCACCACAGCGCGGCCTGGTTCTCATACTTGATGTGATGGTCGCGACCCGGCGTGCCGATATCGTGCCCGGCGCTGAAATGCTTTCCGGCACCGCCCAACACGATGACCTTGACTTCCGGATCCTCTACGGCCCGCACGAAGGCGGCGTCGAGGGCGTAGGTCATGACCGAGTTCTGTGCATTGCGGTAATCCGGCCGGTTGAGCGTGACGACCGCGATCGGTCCCCGCTTCTCGTAGAGGACGACCTCGCCCTCGTCCGGGACAGGTCCCAACTCCTGGCTCACGCCTTCTCCTCACGTAGTTGCCGCTTGAGCACTTTCCCCGCGGCGTTGTATGGCAGCCCGTCCCGGAACTCCACGTACTTGGGCACTTTGAAGTTGGCCAGCTGGGATTTGGCGTAGTCGCGCACGTCCTCTTCGGTCAGATTCGACCCGGCCCGGCGGACCACGTAAACCTTGCCGACCTCGCCCATGCGCTCGTCGGGCACGCCGATGACCGCGGTCTCGGCGACGCCCTCGAGGCGGGCCATGGTCTGCTCGATCTCGGCGGGGTACACATTGAAGCCGCCGGAGATGTACATGTCCTTGAGCCGGTCGGTGACCTTCATGTAGCCGCGCTCGTCGATGACGGCGACATCGCCGGTGTGCAGCCAGCCGTCGCGGTCGATGGTCGCGGCGGTGGCCTGTGGGTCGTCGAGGTAGCCCAGCATCACCTGGTCGCTGCGCAGCAGCAGTTCGCCATTGTCGGCGAGCTTCATCTCGAAGCCGTCGATGACGCGCCCGCAGGTGTTGGCGATGGTCTCGCTGGAATCCTCGGGACGGCACATGGTGCCGAAGCCGCCGGACTCGGTCTGGCCGTAGGCGGTCAGCACCACGTCGAAAGTCAGCTCGCTGCGCAGTCTTTCGATGAGCACGACCGGCACGGTGGCCGCGCCGGTCACCGCGACGCGCAGGCTGGACAGATCCGCCTCGGCGCGGCCCGGGTGATCGAGGATGGACTGATGGATGGTCGGCGGCCCGGTGAGTACGGTGATGCGCTCCTCCTGGATGAGCCGCATGGTCTGCTGCAGGTCGAACACGGCCTGCGGAATGATGGTCGCCCCGGTGACCAGGCTGGTGAGAATGCCCGCCTTGTAACCGAAGGCGTGGAAGAACGGCGGCACGATCAGATAGCGGTCGTCGCTGTTCAGCGTCGCGCAGTCGGCCCAGGCCCGGGCGCTGGCCAGCACCTGGCGATGCGCGATGAGCGCGCCCTTGCTGCGGCCGGTGGTGCCGGAGGTGAACAGGATGTCCGAAAGATCGTCCGGCGACACCGATTCCGCGCGCGCGACGGCTTCCTCGAGGCTGACCGCCTCGGCCAGCTTGCCCAGCTCCGACCAAGCGATGACATTTCCCGGCCCGCCGGGGGCGTCCTCGACCGGCGCCTCCCCTTCGACCGGCATCACGATGGCCGTCTCGATGCCCGCCAGATCCGGTGCGGCGGCCCGCAATTCGGCCAGCCGATCGCGGCCCAGGAACTCGCCCGCGATGAACAGCGCCTTGGCGTTCACCCGCGACAGCACATCCACCGCCTCGGCCGCGACGTACCGCGTATTCAACGGGACGACCGCCGCGCCGACATAGTGGGTCGCCAGCACCGCGGTCACCCAGTGATGCGTGTTCGGCGCCCAGATGGCGATGCGGTCACCGCGCTGAATGCCGCGCGCGATGAGCGCCCGGGCGGTCTCACGCACCGAGTCCAGCAGTTGCGACCAGCTCAGTCGCACGGCACCGTCGCCTACGGCCGGCGCGTCACCGTAAAGGGTCGCGGCCTCGTGCAGAGCGAGCGGTGTGGTCTGCGGAGGAGATGTCACTGGGCGTCCTCGCTGTCCGGGAATGGGTCTAACAAAGCAAGTGCTTGGTAGGTTACTCTACCGACGTGAGCATGATCCAGACCCCCGAACCGGCCAGCGGGATTGAGCCCCGCGAGGATGCCGCGTTCCGTACTGAAGTGCGGGAATGGCTGGCCGAGAACCTGAACGGCCAGTTCCGCGAGCTGCGCGGTCTGGGTGGTCCCGGGCGCGAGCACGAGGCCTTCGAGGAACGCCTGGAGTGGGACCGCGCCCTCGCGGCCGCCGGGCTGACCTGCCTGGGCTGGCCCAAGGAATGGGGCGGCCGCGACGCCACCCTGCGGCAGCAGGTCATCTTCCACGAGGAGTACGCCAAAGCCGATGCGCCGAGCCGGGTCTCGCACCTGGGCGAGGAGCTGCTCGGCCCCACGGTCATCGCCTTCGGCACCGAGGAGCAGAAGAAGCGCTTCCTACCGGGCATCCGCAATGTCACCGAGCTGTGGTGCCAGGGCTATTCGGAGCCGGGCGCGGGTTCGGACCTGGCCGCCGTGAGCACCTCCGCCCAGCTCGAGGGCGACGAGTGGGTCATCAACGGCCAGAAGATCTGGACCTCGCTGGCGCACCTGTCGGACTGGTGCTTCGTGGTCGCGCGCACCGAGAAGGGCTCGAGCCGCCATCACGGTCTGTCCTACCTGCTGGTGCCGATGAAGCAGCCGGGCGTCGAGGTGCGGCCGATCATCCAGCTCACCGGGACCGCGGAGTTCAACGAGGTCTTCTTCGACAATGCGCGCACCGCCGCCGATCTGGTGGTCGGACAGCCCGGTGAGGGCTGGAAGGTCGCGATGGGCACGCTCACCTTCGAGCGCGGCATCTCCACCGTGGGCCAGCAGCTCCGCTACGCGCGCGAGCTCGCCGACCTCGAGGCCGTGGCCCGGGAGAACGGCGCCATCGAGAATCCGGTCATCGCCGATCGCCTCGACAAGGCGTGGGTCGGCCTGCGGGTGCTGCGCGCGCACGTGCTGCGCACCCTCGAGTCCGGTCACGACGGAGCCTCGGTCGATGCCCGCACCGCCGCCGGGCAGGCGTCGGTGACCAAGCTGCTGTGGGCCAATTGGCATCGCGGACTGGGCGAATTGGCCATGGACGTGCTCGGCGCGCCCGGCCTGGTCGCCGACGGCCCGGGCGATGACCTCAATGCCTGGCAGCGCATGTTCCTCTTCACGCGTGCGGACACCATCTACGGCGGTTCGAACGAAGTGCAGCGCAATATCATCTCCGAGCGCGTGCTCGGACTTCCCCGAGAGGCTCGACCGTGACCGACCTGTCCACCGCCCCCGAAATCACCCCCGGCCACAACCTGCTCGCGGGCAAGATCGCGGTCGTGACCGCCGCCGCGGGCACCGGCATCGGCTCGGCCACCGCGCGCCGCCTGCTGTCCGAGGGCGCGGACGTGGTGATCTCCGACTGGCACGAGCGTCGCCTGAAGGAGACCGAGCAGGCGCTGCAGGCCGAATTCCCGGACCGGCGAGTCGCTTCCGTGCCGTGCGACGTCAGTTCCACCGAGCAGGTCGACGCGCTGATCGCCGGCGCCGTGGCCGCCTTCGGCCGCATCGACGTCATGGTCAACAATGCCGGTCTCGGTGGCGAGGTGCCGGTGGTCGACATGACCGACGAGCAGTGGGACAAGGTCCTCGACATCACCCTGAACGGGACGTTCAGGGCAACTCGGGCCGTGCTCAAGTACTTCCGCGAGGCCGGCCACGGCGGTGTCGTGGTCAACAACGCGTCGGTCCTGGGCTGGCGCGCCCAGCACGGGCAGGCCCACTACGCCGCCGCCAAGGCCGGTGTCATGGCGCTGACCCGCTGCAGCGCGGTCGAGGCCGCCGAGTTCGGCGTGCGCATCAATGCCGTCGCCCCGTCCATCGCGCGGCACGCCTTCCTGGACAAGGTCACCTCCGCCGATCTGCTCGATCGCCTGGCCGCCGGCGAGGCCTTCGGCCGCGCGGCCGAGCCGTGGGAGGTGGCCGCGACCATCGCCATGCTCGCCAGCGACTACACCACCTACCTCACCGGTGAGGTGGTCTCGATTTCGAGTCAGCGCGCGTAATTCGGATTACCGGTCCGCACAACCGAATTAGTGCGTTCGGTTGATACGGAATGCTGTGCTCGTTGATACCGAATGCCGTGTCTTCGGGTCGCAGCTTTTCTCACTGCCGCGTCTCCTTCGGGGGGCGCGGCAGTGCGTGTTTTTTTCGGGGCGGAAAATGGCTGGCGCGTTGAGGGTCTCCCTGTGCAATCCTGGTTTAGGCCGGTACCGCTAGTCGAAGGGCACGACCCATGGGTCCGGATCGCAGACAACAAGCAGCCCCAGAAGAAGCCCACGAGGAATTCGAACTCGAGCTGGTGCGTGAGGTCGTGCTGGCGCGCCGAAGGCTCGACAATGTCGTTCTGGCCGCACTGACTTTGGGTGCGGAATTACTGGACCACGACTCCGAGCGCGCGACCGCCATGCGGGCCGCGCAGATCCTGGAACAACACGCCGTGGACGAAACCGACGTGGCGCGTGATCCGCGCGCCGCGTTGCGGCGGGACATGATTCGCGATCGCGATCGAGCCCGCCGTCTCGGCCTGTCGCGAGAGGCCGGATACGGCGATTCCGAGGCCGATCGGCGGCGCCGGAAGAGAACCGCCCTGCTCTGCGAGGTGCGCGCGGATCTGCTGGAGGTGGTGCGCACCTGTCGTCGCCTGCGCTACGACCATGTGGCCTTCGCCGACGGCATAGCGCAGGGATTATGTGCTGCCACAGACAAGTTGGTGGTGGGCGCGGATATGGAGACATATCGGGCATGGCAGCGGGGGATGGTGCTCAAACTCATCGAGGAACCCAATGATGACGGCGGGCCGCCGCGGGTCATGGCGACCGTGGACGCCGGGCCGGGTCAGGAACCGCTGACCGTGGAATGGGACAGTCCGGAACGCCGCCTGGCCCTGGTGGCGCGGATGGCGCGGGCCGGAATCTCGCCCGTGGTCATCTGCGATCGCCTGCTCGCCGATCTGTCGGTCTCCTCGCCGCTGCGCTTCTCGATGCGCTGAAGGACGCGCTCGCCGCAACCCGCGGTGCCGCTACGTGGGCGCATGGTGGACCAAGCAAATGCTTGGTTGTATATTGGCGGGGTGACCCAACCTGACCCCTCCAAATCAGCACGTCGCAACGAGCTGCTCGGCCTGGCCGCGAACCTATTCGCGGAACGGGGGCTGCGCGCCACCACTGTTCGTGACATTGCCGACGCGGCGGGGATTCTATCCGGGAGTTTGTACCACCACTTCGATTCCAAAGAAGCAATGGTGGACGAAATCCTGCGCGGGTTCCTCGACGATCTCTTCGGACGCTACCGCGAGATCGTGGCCGCGGGCGTTCCCGCGCGCGACACGCTCGAAGCGCTGGTCGTCGCGTCCTACGAGTCGTTCGACCGATTCCACGCCGCCGTCGCCATCTACCAGGCCGAGGCCAAACGCCTCAGCGGCACACCGCGATTCGGCTACATCTCCGAATACAACAAGGAATTCCGCGAGCTCTGGCACCGCGTCCTGACCAACGGCGTCGAGGACGGCAGCTTCCGGCCCGAGATGGATGTCGAACTGGCATACCGGTTCCTGCGCGACACCGTGTGGGTGTCGGTGCGCTGGTACCAGCCCGGCGGCCGCATCACCGTGGACAACCTCGCCAAGCAGTACCTGACCATCGTGCTCGACGGTCTCACCAACCCCGAACAGCGTTCGTAGATCTACCCGCTCCCAAAGCACTTCAGTAGTAGGAGTTTCCAATGTCAGCACCGTCCCGCCGCCAGTATTCGCCGATGCGTGAGGCGTATGTGATCGACGCCGTGCGCACCCCGGTCGGCAAGCGGGGCGGTGCGCTGTCCGCCGTGCATCCCGCCGATCTCGGCGCGGCCGCCATCAAGGGGCTGCTCGAGCGCGGCAATCTGGATCCGGCCGCCGTGGACGACGTGGTGTTCGGCTGCTGCGACACCATCGGACCGCAGGCCGGAAACATCGCTCGCACTTCGTGGTTGGCGGCCGGGTACCCGGAATCGGTGCCCGGCGTCACCGTGGACCGGCAGTGCGGCTCCTCGCAGCAGGCCATCACCTTCGGCGCGCAGGCCATCATGTCCGGCACCGCCGAGGTGATCGTGGCCGGCGGCGTGCAGAACATGAGCGCCATTCCGATCTCGGCGGCCATGCTGGCCGGGCAGGCCTACGGCTTCGACGCGCCGTTCGTCGGCTCGCACGGCTGGGACCACCGCTACGGCACCGGTGAAGTGTCGCAGTTCAATTCGGCCACCATGATCGCCGAGAAGTGGGACATCTCCCGCCGCGAGATGGAGGAGTGGGCGCTGCGCAGCAACGAGCGCGCCCGCAAGGCCATCGTGGACGGCAAGTTCGATCGTGAGATCGTGCCGGTCGGCGACTTCTGGATCGACGAGTGCCCGCGCGAGACCACCCTGGAGAAGATGGCCGGGCTGCAGCCGCTCGCCGAGGGCAGCCGCATCACCGCGGCGCTGGCCAGCCAGATCTCCGACGGCTCCAGCGCCACCCTGCTCGCCTCGGACTGGGCGGTCGCCGAATACGGCCTCACCCCGCGCGCCCGCATCCACCACGTGAGCGCGCGCGGCGCCGACCCGATCTACATGCTCACCGCGCCGATCCCGGCCACCAAGTGGGCGCTGGAGAAGACCGGCCTGACCATCGACGACATCGACGTCATCGAGATCAACGAGGCCTTCGCCTCCGTGGTGCTGGCCTGGATCAAGGAAACCGGCGCCAACCCCGACAAGGTCAACGTCAACGGCGGCGCCATCGCCCTCGGCCACCCCCTCGGCGCCACCGGCGCCAAGCTCTTCGCCTCCCTCCTCAACGAACTCGAGCGCGTCAACGGCCGCTACGGCCTGCTCACCATCTGCGAGGGCGGCGGCACCGCCAACGTCACCATCATCGAGCGCCTGGGTTAATCCCGCCCCGAGCGCTTTTCGAAGCCGCACACCGAGATTCGGTGTGCGGCTTCCGCGTTCACGACGGGTGCGAAGTTGCCTATGCGGCCCGGTATTTCATGCGATGTGCCTAGTCTCTGCCCATGACGACAGCGGGGGAGGGGCGGTTCGAGGACGTGGTGCGCAAGGCCCGCCGGGTGCAGGACGCCATGGAGCGGGTGCGGGGTCGCGCCGCGGTGGAAGACGTGCGCATCGAAGTGGCCGCGGACGGGAGAATCACCGGACTCGAACTACCGGATTCGAGGATGGCGCAAGCGGTTTCGCGCGCGCATGCGCGGGCCCTCGCGGACGTTCACGAACAGGCCTCCGACCTGCGCCGCGAACTCGTCGACGATCCGGTCGTCGCGGCGGCGGCGCGGCGTTTCGCGCGGTCCGCGGCCGCCGCCTCGAATAGTCGCGCGCCGCAGGCGGACTCCTTCGTGCCGCCCGTCGATTCGCCGAACCCGTACGCGCTACCGGCCGCGGTGCGGCGTCGTTACGGCATGGTCTGAGGCGGTCGCCGCTCCCTTCGACGGGACCGCTGGCCGGAATCAGTCGGGTTGGCTGGGGACCGGTCGGTCGCTCTATCGCGTGGGCGCGGGAGCTGGGGGTTTGCTCGGATTAGGATGTCCGCGATTGGGTTCGGACCTACGGGAGAAAGCGGGCGGTTGATGGTGTTGGGTGTCCGCTGGACGGTGCACGGGGATGGCAGGACGCCGGCGCCGGGGGCGGTGGTGCGGCCGGATGAGCGGTTGTCGTGGCCGCGGACGTTCGGACTAGGGGCGCAGCACGTCGTGGCCATGTTCGGGGCGAGTTTCGTGGCTCCGGTGCTGATGGGGTTGGACCCCAATCTGGCCATCATGATGTCGGGCGTGGCCACGGCGATCTTCCTGCTGGCCACGCGCGGGCAGGTGCCCAGTTATCTCGGCTGTTCGCTGTCGTTCGTGGGTGTGGCGGCGGTGATCCGGGCCCAGGGCGGAAGTAGCGCGACGGTTACCGGGGCGTGCCTGGCGGTCGGTGCGGTGCTGTTTCTGATCGGTCTGGCGGTGCAGCGGTTCGGGGCGCGCATCATTCACGCCGCCATGCCGCCGGTGGTGACCGGCGCGGTGGTGATGTTGATCGGCTTCAATCTGGCGCCCGTCACCGCCTCGACCTACTGGCCGCAGGATCAGTGGACGGCCCTGCTGGTCATGCTCTTCACCGGTCTGGCCGTGGTCGGATTGCGCGGATTCTTCTCGCGCATCGCGATTTTCCTGGGCCTGGTGTTCGGCTACGGGCTGTCGTGGGTGCTGGACCGGGTGCTCGGGAAGATCCATTCGGCCGACGGCAGCGGCAAGGTCGTCGACCACTGGCGACTGGATCTCTCCGGTGTGGCCAAGGCGGATTGGCTCGGGCTGCCCACCTTCCACGCCCCCGCGTTCCAGTGGTCTGCGGTGCTGGTGGCGCTGCCCGTGGTGATCGCGCTGGTCGCCGAGAACGCCGGGCACGTGAAGGCCGTGGGCGAGATGACCGGCGACAACCTGGACGGCAAGCTCGGCACCGCGATCGCCGCCGACGGCGCGGCGTCCATGCTGTCCACCGCGGTCGGCGGCCCGCCCAACACCACCTACTCCGAGAACATCGGCGTCATGGCCGCCACCCGCGTCTACTCGACCGCCGCCTATTGGGCCGCGGCCTTTTTCGCCCTGCTCTTCGGCCTGTGCCCGAAGTTCGGCGCCATTGTCGCCGCGATTCCGGGCGGCGTGCTCGGCGGCATCACCGTCATCCTCTACGGCATGATCGGCCTGCTGGGCGCGCAGATCTGGACCAACGCCAAGGTCGATCTACGCAATCCGCTCAATCTGGTCCCCGCCGCGGCCGGTCTGATCATCGGCATCGGCAATGTGAGCATGAAGTTCACCGACAACTTCACCCTCAGCGGCATCGCCCTGGGCACGCTGGTCGTCATCACCGGCTATCACGCGCTGCGCTTCTTCGCGCCCGCCCACTTCAAGGTGGAGGAGCCCCTGCTGGACGAGGGCACCTCCTCCTATGACGAACCGAGCCAAGAGGAATCAAGCCGGTAGCGAACTGGGTTCGGTCGCGGTGTCGTCCTCGAGCCGCTCCTCGGCATAGGGCAGTTGCAGCACGTACCAGGAGTGTTCGGCCGAATACTCCTGGTACTGCGAGGCTTCCGGGTCGCAGGCCAGGCCCTCGACCCGGGTCCACCGCCCGTCACCGCAGGCGATGGTGTCGGTGTAGCGCACATGCAGGTGCCCGTGGAACAGCACGGCGGGCCGCAGCGCCCGCACCACGCGATCGATGCGGTCCTGGTTCGGATAGCACTCCGGCTTGTCCTTGCGATTCCACGTCGGCTGCGAGGCACGCGGTTTGTCGTGGGTGAGCAGAATGTCCACCGGCGAGCTGTCCGCCTCCAGCAGCGCGCTCAGCTCGTCGTCGGTCATCTCCTCCTCGGGAAACCACAGCATGCCCGCGGTCTCCTGGGTCCTCGTGGAACCGTAGCGCCGCCGCTGCGCGACCAGTTCGGCCTTGCGCGCCTCCCGCGCCAGCCGCCAGCCCTTATCGGTGGAGCGGGCCCCGCCGAAGGCCGCGAACGTGGTGCCCTCCCAGGTCCACCGGTGTCCGCGCGGCGCGTAGCGCAGATGCTTGCGGCACACCAGGAATCCCTCGTCATCGCGGTTGTCGTCGTACAGCTCGTGCAGCAGGGAGCTCTTGTCGTGGTTCCCGTCCAGGAAGTACACGATCACCCCGGCCCGCTTGGCCGCCTTGCCCACCACGTCGAAATACCGCCGCCCCGAGGCCATGTGCTCCCACGCCCCGAAATCCCCCACGACGAACACCCTCGAGCACTGTTCACGCACCGCGGTACGCACCACGGTGAGCGCGTGCGCGGTGTTCCCGTGCAGGTCTCCGGCGATCAGGACGTTCCCCGTGCGCACATGGTGACACCCCCGCCCCCGATCGGCATCCGCATTACGGCCCGCCACGCCCGCCCCGCCCGAATTAGGCTGACCACCATGAACTCTGTGTTGGTTACCGGCGCGGCGCGCGGCATCGGCAAGGCCATCTGCCTGCGCATGGCGCAACAGGGCTGGCAGGTCTACGCGGGCGTCCGCAAGCTGTCCGACGGCGAGGCCCTCACCGCCGCCGACTCCCGCATCACCCCGGTGCAACTCGACGTCACCAACCCCGACGACATCGCCGCCCTCGACGCGGCCCTCCCCGCCGACCTGACCGCCGTGGTCAACAACGCGGGCATCGTCGTCGACGGCCCCGTCGAACTCCTCACCCTCGACGAACTCCGAAACCAGTTCGAAGTCAACGTCTTCGGCCAGGTAGCCGTAGCCCAAGCCGTCCTCCCGCGCCTACGCGCCACCCAGGGCCGAGTAGTCTTCATCTCCTCCCTGAGCGGCCGCATCTCCACCCCCGGCACCGGCGCCTACAACGCCTCGAAATTCGCCCTCGAAGGCCTGGTAGACGCCCTCCGAGTAGAACTCCGCCCCTTCGGAATTCGCACCTCCCTCATCGAACCGGGCCCCATCGCCACCGACCTCTGGTTCGGCGCCACAGACATGGTCGACACCACCACCGCCCACCTGACCGAAGCCCAGCGCACCCTCTACAGCGCCCACCTCGCGGGCCTCCGCAAAATGTCCCAACAGGTCCCCAAGATCGCCGCCCCCGTCGGCTCAGTGGTCAAAGAGGTCGAAAAAGCCCTCACCGCAAAGCATCCCAGAGCCCGCTACATCCCCGGCATCGCAGGCAAGGTCCAGGTAGTCGCCACCTCCCTGACCCCCACCCCAATCCTGGACACCCTCTTCGCCCTGGTCTCCGGCATCCGCAAGAAGTAGCCCCGGAAATGCGCGAAGCCGCCCCCGGGCGAGAGGTTCCGGGGGCGGCTCGGCGCGCCGACAGGGGCGCGCGTGGATCCGACTGTGTGCGGATCCGGGGTGCGCGGTCGGGCTGTGGTGGCCGCGCACGTTTCGGGGGACGCGTCAGGCGGGTTCGGTGACGCGGTACTGCTGGAGGCTGTCGATGCGCTCGACGGCCTCGGTGATGATGCGGTCGATCAGGTCGGCCACGGTGGGGAGATCGTCGATGATGCCCGCGACCTGGCCGGAGGCGAGGACGCCCGCGTGGGTATTGCCTTCCACCAGACCGGCTTTCAGCAGCATCGGGGTGTTGGCGGCCATGATGACCTGGGACCAGGTGAGGTCCTTGTGCTTGCGCATGGCCAGGCCGTCCTTGACGATGGTCGACCACTTCATGCCGGTCATGGCCTTGAACTTGAAGGCGTTGGACACCGCTGCGGTGAGGCCGCGCACGCCGCTGGAGTGTTCCAGCTTGTCGACCAGTTCGGTGTTGAGCACCCGGTGCGGCATGCCGTCGACCTTCTTGGAGACGACGGTGTCCATCAACCCGCGCTTGATGTACTCCTGCTTCACCGAATCCGGCACGCTCGAATCTTGGGTGAGCAGGAAGCGGGTGCCCATGGCGACACCGGCCGCGCCGTAGGAGAGCGCGGCGGCCAGGCCGCGGCCGTCGAAGAAGCCGCCGCCGGCCACGACCGGAATGTCGACGGCATCGAGCACCGAGGGCAGCAGCAGAGTCGTCGCGACGGAACCGGTGTGGCCACCGCCCTCACCGCCCTGCACGATCACGGCGTCCGCGCCCCATGAGGCGACTTTGACCGCATGCTTGGCCGCGCCGATGGACGGCACGACCACCACGCCGTTGTCCTTCAGTCGGGCGATGAGCTCCTTCTTGGGGGCCAGCGCGAACGAGGCGACCTTCACACCCTCGCGGATCATCAGCTCGCAACGCTCGGTCGCGTCCGAACCGTCGGCGCGGATATTGACGCCGAAGGGCTTGTCGGTCTTCGCCTTGGTCTTGGCGATGGCCACCTCGAGTTCCTCGAACGACATGGTGGCCGAGGCCAGGATGCCGAGGCCGCCGGCATTGGCGGTGGCCGCGACCAGACCCGGACCCGCGACCCAGCCCATCCCGGTCTGCACGATCGGGTGCTCGATGCCGACCAGTTCGGTCAGCGGCGTCTTCAAGCGTTGGGCGGTCATGCCGTCACTTCCTTCTCGCGGAAACCCTTGGGGTCCAGCACGGTCCGGATGATGGTGAGCTCTTCCTCGGTGGGCAGCCGGGTCTCGCCCGCCTCGGCCAGCCCGGCGATCTCGAAGGAGGTGTTCTCCGCGACCTCGTCCGCGCTCACACCCGGGTGCAGCGACAGCGCCCGCATGGTGTGGTCCGGCCCGTTGTAGTCGAACACGCCCAGGTTCGACACCACCCGGTGCAGGTGGTGGAACCGGTAGGCCGGGTTCTCGGAATCGATCTTGTCGTAACCGATTCCGGACACGATGTCGACCTGATCCACGAACACGCGCTTGCCGTGCTTGGGCACGAAGTAGCTGGTGGCGTGGTTGATGGTGTTGCCCGGCGCGCCGCGCACACCGAACATCTGGCGGGTCGGCTGCTGGAGCGGGCCGAAGGCCGAGAGGTTCTGGTTGCCGTACTTGTCGAGCTGGTTGGCGCCCATGACCACATGGCGGCGACCGGAATTCACGACATCGAAGACCTTCGAGAACGGAATCCAGCCCTCGATGGGAGCCTTGCCGCCGATCGGCGGGATCTCGGCGAAGAACAGCGCCTCACCGTCGGACAGCAGCAGGTCCGGCTCGAAGGTGAGCCGCGCCAGCCGCGCGCCGATGGTGGTGATCGTGGACATGGGCGAGGCCATGATCTCGCCCGCGCCCCGGAAGATCTCGGCCGCCGCGACAACGCAGATCTCGGCCCGAGTAACCGTAGTGGTGTCAGTCATTACTTCTGCTCCTCGGCGAAAGCCTTGACGGCGGCCTGGTATTCGTCCTCCGAGACATCCAGGTAGCGGGCCTTGAACTCGGCCCACGACTCGGGCGTCTTGGCGGCCTCGACGTAGTGGCGCTGGAACTTCTCATCGCGGCCGTAGCTGCCGGAGAAGGTGAAGTGCGCGCCGCCGGGGGCCTCGACCACGCCGTCGACCATCATGCGGTTGAGGATGAGCGCCTGTGTCGGAACGGCTTTCACCAGTTCCTCGGTCTCGACCAGGCGGTCCACCGACAGGTAGCGCTTCTCAGCGGAGAGCATGTAGAGGTCGTCCATGTACGGGTCGACGCCGGTGTAGGCGGCATTGCCGTGCTTGTCGCCCAGATCCAGATGCACGAAGGCGGCATCGAGGTTCAAAGCGGGCATGGCGACCAGGGTTTCGGCCTTGCCGTCGGTCAGGTAGGGCGACTGAACAGTCTTCAGCTCACCCTCCCAGAAGTCGATGACCGCGGAACCCAATCCGGCGCGGATCGGCAGGAACGGCAGCCGGGCCGCCGCGGCCTGGAGACCGCACTTGACCATGCCCTCGTCCATCTCACGCACGGTGATCGCGCCCTCGGTGCGCGCCTTGGCGAACCACGGGTCGTAGAACGGCGCGGAGTCCAGCGACACGAAGCCGTAGTACGCCTTCTTGACCTTGCCCGCCGAGCACAGCAGGCCCAGATCCGGCCCGCCGTAGGTGACTACGGTCAGATCGGTGACATCCGAGCGCAGCAGCGCCCGCACGAACGCCATCGGCTTGCGCCGGGAACCCCAGCCGCCGATGCCGATGGTCATTCCGCTGCGCAGTTCGCCGACGACCTCGTCGAGCGACATTCGCTTGTCGCGCATGGCTTCTTACTTCCCCTTCTTCTGCGCGGCCAGATCGTCATCGAAGCGCGCCCGGATCTCGTCGGCCACGCCCGCGAGGTTGAGCTCCATGGTGAAGCCCTGCTCGAAGCGGTAGGAGCGGTGCACGTCCTGCACGTCGATGCCGTTGAGCGCCTTCTTGGCGGCGCGGATGACGCGGCCGTCCTTGTTGGCGATGTTCTTGGCGACTTCCATTGCGGCGGCGTCGAGTTCGGCCCGTGGCACCACCTTGAAGACCGAGCCGTAGTGGTGCAGTTGCTGCGCGGTGAGGGTGCCCGCGGTGTAGAACATGGTCCGCATCAGGTGCTGGGGGACCAGTCGGGCCAGGTGGGTGGCCGCACCGAGCGCGCCGCGGTCGACCTCGGGGAGGCCGAAGGTCGCGTCGTCGGAGGCGACGATGACATCGGAGTTGCCGACCAGGCCGATGCCGCCGCCCAGGCAGAAGCCGTTCACGGCGGTGACCACGGGGACCTCGCAGTCGTAGACCGCGGCGAAGGCGGCGAAGCAGCCGTGGTTGGCGCGGATCAGCGCGGTGTGGCCGGTATCGGCGTTCATCTCCTTGATGTCCACGCCCGCGTTGAAACCGCGGCCCTCGGCGCGCAGCACCACGACCCGGGTCTCCGGCTTCTTCCCGGCCGCGGTGATGGCGTCGGCCAGGGCGAACCAGCCGTCGGAGGGCAGTGCGTTGACCGGCGGGTAGTCGACAGTGACGACTTCGACGCCCTCGGTTTCGGTGTGACGGTTGATCCCCATCGAATGTCCCATCGTTGGCAAAACAAGCAAGTGCTTGGTAGGTTAGCACGGTGGGAATCGAAGTAAACCTGTCCGGCTCGGTCGTCCTGGTCACCGGCGGCGTGCGCGGCGTCGGGGCCGGAATCAGCCGGGTCTTCCTGGACGCGGGCGCGACCGTGGTGGCCTGCGCGCGGCGGCCCGCGGACGCCCCCGTCGAGAGCAATGGGCGGGGCATCGACTTCCTGCCGTGCGATGTGCGCGAGGTGGATTCGGTGCGCGGGCTGATCGGGCAGATCGTGGAGAAGTACGGGCGGCTGGACACCGTGGTGAACAATGCCGGTGGCGCGCCCTTCGCCCTGGCCGCGGACGCCAGCGCCAACTTCCATTCCAAGATCGTGCAGTTGAATCTGCTTGCGCCGCTGCTGGTTTCGCAGGTGGCCAATGAGGTGATGCAGAAGCAGGAGACGGGTGGGTCGATCGTGATGATCTCCAGCGTCTCCGGGCATCGGCCCTCGCCCGGTACCGCGGCCTATGGTGCGGCGAAAGCCGGTGTGGACAGCCTGGTTTCGTCGCTGGCGGTGGAGTGGGCTCCGAAGGTTCGGATGAACTCCGTCATCTGCGGCCTGGTCAACACCGAGTCCTCGCATCTGCACTACGGCGATGAGGACGGGATCGCGGCCGTGAGCCGCACTGTTCCCATGCAGCGCATGGCAACCCCCGAAGACATCGGCCGCACCGCCGCCTTCCTGGCCTCGCCCTTGGCCGCCTACATCACCGGCAGTCAGCTGCTGGTGCACGGCGGCGGCGAGAAGCCCGCATTCCTCGAAGCTTCCACCGCAGACGTCCCCGCCGTCTCCGGCCACTGAATCCCGATCGACACGAAGAGGTAATCGATATGACCGACAACAAGATCTGCGACGGCCGCGTCGTCATCGTGACCGGAGCGGGTCGCGGCATCGGCCGTGCCCACGCCCTCGCCTTCGCCGCCGCCGGTGCGAAGGTCGTGGTCAACGACATCGGTGCCGAGCTCGACGGCGCGCCCAGCCCCGATTCTCCGGCCGCGCAGGTCGTCGAGGAGATCAAGGCGCTGGGCAGCGACGCCGTCGTGAACGGCGACGACATCTCCGACTGGGAGGGCGCGCGCCGCCTGATCGCCACCGCCGTCGAAACCTTCGGCCGCCTCGACGTTCTCGTCAACAATGCCGGCATCGTCCGGGACCGCATGCTGGTCAACCTCGGCGAGGACGAGTGGGACGCCGTCATCAAGGTGCACCTCAAGGGCCACTTCGCCCCCATGCGGCACGCCGCCGAATACTGGCGCAACGAGGCCAAGGCCGGTCGCACCCCCGACGCCCGCATCATCAACACCAGCTCGGGCGCGGGCCTGCTCGGCTCGGTCGGCCAGGGCAACTACTCCGCCGCCAAGTCCGGCATCGCGGGCCTGACCCTCACCGCCGCGGCCGAATTCGCGCGCTACGGCATCACCGTCAACGCCATCGCCCCGGCGGCCCGCACCCGCATGACCGAGACGGTCTTCGCCGACATGATGGCCGCCCCCGAGGACGGCTTCGACGCCATGGCCCCGGAAAACGTCTCCCCCCTGGTGGTCTGGCTCGGCTCCGCCGACTCCGCCGGCGTCACCGGCCGCATGTTCGAGGTCGAGGGCGGCAAGGTCACCGTCGCCGACGGCTGGCGCCACGGCGTCTCCATCGACCGCGGCGCCCGCTGGGAACCGGCCGAACTGGGCCCGGTCGTCCGCGACCTGCTCTCGAAGGCCACCACCCCGGAGCCGGTCTACGGCGCGTAAAGAGCCCGGGCTCGAGAATCTTTCGTCGCCGGTATCCCGTATGGGGTACCGGCGATGTTCGTTTCCAGCTACGTACCGGTCGCCCGTCGGTGAGCACGCGATTAGCTGTCTGGTTGGTCTGAATTGTCGGTATTGGACAAGGTAGTTGGACCTCACAGTCGGGGAGAAGGGGCTGTGAGGTCTCGGGCTAGGTGATGGTCTAGGCCAATTGGGCTGGGGCGCTTGGTGATATTGGATACGTAGGGGGGCGCGCAGGCGTACGGTTTGTGGGCACCCCTAATGCGATCGGGACTTGTGCGGGATGGCGTGATGGCCGTTAGGATGACCGCGTTCCGCAAAGGTCTGGCAATCGGGGCGACAGTTGAGCTCGAAACCTGTCTCGATCTGCCGGTGCGGATCGGGATTCCGTACCCCTGGTGCGGAGACAAGCCAAGCGCGGTATCGATGAGGGGATGGCTGTCGCATGATCGTCGATCGTGCAATGCGCCTGGTGGCAGTGATCGCAGCTGTCGCCGGTTCGGCGCTGCTCGGGCCCGCTGCCGCGCAGGCGCAGCCGGGTGGCATCCCGCTCGATCCCGTGCCCGCCGGGCAAGATCCCGGCCAGTCGGTTCCGCAGTCGCAGCCTATCGGTGGTCAGACGCAGGCCGTGAACGGCGCGCCGCAGCCCGTCACGCCGGTGGCGGGGCCCGATGATCTGCTCGCCATTCTCCTCGGCCTCGGAAGCGGCTCGGCCGCCGTGGGTTCCGCGGGCGTCGGTTCCGCCGCCGTCGGCTCGGCCGGACTCGGCACCGTGCTCGGTGGCACCGGATCCGCCGCCCTGGGCACCGGCTCGGCCGTAACCGGCTCCGCCGGTGCGGGATTGGGCTCGGCCGTCGTGGGCACCGGCTCGGCCGGAGCGGCGACGGGTTCGGCCGCGCTCGGAACCGGCTCCGCCGCAGTGGGTTCCGCCGGAGTCGGCACCGGATCGGTACTGGGCCTCGGTTCCGCGGCCGTCGGCTCGGCGGGGATCGGATCCGGCTCGGGGATTCTGGCCCTGCTGCTCGGCACCGGTTCGGCCGCAACGGGTTCCGCGGCGGTGGGCTCCGCCGCCGTCGGCTCGGCCGGACTGGCGGCGCTGTGCACCGGTTCCGCCGCGGTCGGTTCGGCCGGAATCGGCTCCGCCGGAGTGGGTTCCGCGCTCGGCGGCTCCACGGGCGTCGGCTCGGCCGGAATCGGTTCCGCGGTCGGCTCGGCCGGTCCGGGTTCCGCCGCGGGCTCGGCCGATCTCGGTTCCGCCGCAGTGGGTTCCGCCGTCCTGGGTTCGGCGGGACTCGGCTCCGCCGCCATCTGTGCCTCCCCCTTGCTGCTGTTGCTGATTCCGCCGCCGGCCGCCCCCGCGGTCCCGCCGTTGCCGCTGGAGATCCCGCAGCCCCCGGCCGTGCCGACCGCGGAACCGATTCCGGCCGAGCCGACGCCCGTGGAGCCGCCGAGCGCGGAACCCACTCC
>NZ_BAAFGR010000079.1:0-33736 GCF_041154655.1 Nocardia sp. JMUB6875 | reverse complement strand
ACCCGGCCCATTCCCCCGCCACACGCCGATAACCAGCCGATTTGGAACTCGAGGGGGGTCCTGGGGTAATCTTCTCGAGCACGAGCGAGAGCGAATGCCACGGGCTGTGGCGCAGCTTGGTAGCGCACCTGACTGGGGGTCAGGTGGTCGCAGGTTCAAATCCTGTCAGCCCGACGTAGAAAAGCCTCTCCGACCTGGTCGGAGGGGCTTTCTCGTTATTTGATCAATCGGAGATAGTGGCCGATTGGTGAGCTTGGTTACGCGGGGGCGGCGTGCCCGGCGGGCTCCTGGAGGAAGTGCGTCATTGCCCCAGCGTCGGCGAACCAGGTCAATCGGGTGTGCCGGAGGGTGTGCCGCCGAAGATGCTCGTAGGCGAGCTCGGCGACCACTTCATCTCATTGGGGTGCACGGCCGAGGACGGTGATCTGGATCCGCGTCGACGTGGGCGTGCGCCACAGATTTGGTACACCCAACCCGCCAAACTGCGCTGGCGGCGATGATTGAGCCGCCCCGTGATGCGCGCGAAGTCTCAACCTCGAGATGGCCTCCCGCCGTATAGTTTTCACGGTTCGGAGGATTCGCACGTTGGAAGAGGTCGCCATGCGTGGACCAATTACCGCGGCAGCCTGCGCAGTCGCCGCACTTCTCGCCGGAACCGGCGGACCGGCGCAAGCACAGCCCGAGACCGGAATGATTGTCACTCACCCGGATTCACCTCCGTTCGACTATCCACCGGGAGAAGTGTGCGAATTCGGCACACATGTCGAGTTCCCGGTCAGCGACCTGACCATGAGCGTGTGGCACGATGCGGCCGGCCACCCCGTCTTCGGCACGGAGACAGGGGCTTTGGTGATGCGCGCCACCAACACGTCCACCGGCACGACGATCGAACGAGATATCTCCGGTTCGGCCGCCCTGCTGTACCCGACGCTGGACCCGGCCGATTTCGTGCTCAGCGGCAACGACTGGTCGGCCGGCATACACGGCGGCGATCAACCGGCCGCAGCGCAGCATCATTGGTATCTCTCACACGGTTTCATGTCGGTGCGCGTCACCTCCACCAACGGACACACGACTCGACAGCTACTGGCACTGGCCGGACCGTACGAGGATCTGTGCGTGACGCTGAGCGGCTGATCGCACCACCCCATGCAGGGTTCCATCGGGACGCCTTTCGGGCGTGCGGAGCCCATAACCCCGGCGTACGACCTCGACGTCGGCAAGCTGCGACGCGGGGCCGCTGACTTCCTGTGCACACTGGGCAACCCGCTGGACTTTGTCGTAATCGTGGACCCCGTCCCGGCGACATCTCTTCGACTCGACTCGAGATCCCCGCCATTCTCCGAGTCCGCCACACTCCTTCTCGTGAAATCGACAGCACCTCAACATGGTTAGACGCCAATACGTGTCCAACTGCGCGCCCCGCTTGCGGCCTGATCAGTCGTCGGGGTCGTCACCGGGTACGGCTGAGGTCGCGGTCCTCGAGCCGGTAGCTGTCTCCCCCGAGGACACGCGCTCCCCGTGTGCGAGTGGGCGTCCCGTGCTATCTGTCACATGTGGTCGCTAGTCTCCGTATGTGGTTGAGCCGCAATGGTCTTGGAGGGGTGCGATGGAAGAACAGCTCGACGTAGGGGACGCCAAGCCCAACGTAGGCAATGCCAAGGAGGGCATCGGCAGGACCGTCGACGGTTTCGGGAAGGCGGCGCGAACCGTTTCGACGCAGTTCGTCGGGCAGGTCGGCAACGTCGAGGACGCGGCCAAAGGCAGGGTCGAGAAGTTGGCTGTGAAGAGGCCGGACCCCTACGAGGTGGCCGTAGCGGAATACAACGGCGTCTTCACCGCGATGGCTGACCGGGGCCTGTCACTGTTGCGTCAGCGCGAACGTTCGACGGACCTGATCGAGCTGGTCGAGCAGTTGGTGAACAGCATCGCCAACACCCCGAAGTCATTCGATACCGACTTCGACGAGATCGAGGTGCACAGGAAGCGTTTCCTGCACGCGGAGGAATTCGCTCAAAAAGAACTGGAAGCGGCGCGGCTGTCGGTCGCCGGCGCCGGCGCGGGGTTCGCGGCGGGCACCGCGGTAGCCGGTCTGGCACCGTCGGCGGCGATGTGGGTCGCCACCACCTTCGGGACAGCGTCGACCGGGACGGCGATATCGACCCTCTCCGGGGCTGCGGCCAGCCAGGCAGCGCTGGCATGGCTGGGCGGAGGCGCGCTCGCCGCCGGCGGTGGCGGCACTGCCGCAGGCACCACACTGCTCGCGCTGGCCGGCCCGATCGGCTGGACCATCGCCGGCGCGACCCTACTGGCGTCGATCGCCCTTTTCGCGAAGAAGAAGTTCGAGAATCGAGAGGCGAAGCACGAAGCGCTGACCGCGATAAAGCGCAACACCGCCCTCGTCAAAGGCATGGATGCTCAGATCGACGACGTCCTGCAGCGGACAACCTCGCTCCGCGAAGGGCTGGTGAAGAGTTACGGCGAAGCGTTGATTCACTTCCGCACCGATTTCCACGCTCTCGCCCCTGCCGAACGCTCGACGCTCGCTGCGTTGGTGAACAACACGAAAGCGTGCGCGAAAATGCTGAGTCTGCGCATCGAACAGGACGCCGACAGTGAGTGATCCTGCCGAATTCGCTACGCACACACAGGAACAGGCGGTCGCGTCCTGGGTGAGCTATCTCAACCAGCTTCGCATAGACAACCTCCTGAGCACGCTCAGTCGGCAGGACGAGCACCTTCGGGACGCGCTCACCAGCGTCGATGAAGCCATCAGGAGGATCGACCTCGAGGTGGTCGCCGCCAACCGCGGCGGACAACATGGCATGCACGGCTTCATCGCCGAGATCGCCGAGGTCGGGATCGGCAACGCCCGAAGGCAGATCACTGGCCACGAGGCCGTCTACCAGTGGGTGAACGACAACGGACCGGTCGACCTTCTGCGCGGAGATGTCGAGATCCAGCAGAAGTTCGTCGCGGCGGGCGGCCGCTTCTCTCTGGGCGCGATCGCCGAGCATCTCCAGAAGTATCCCGACTACGTGCACAACGGTGGGAAGTACCAGGTCCCAGTGATCATTTCGAGGTGATCCAGCGGCTGCGCGACATGTCGCCCGAGGAGGCGAGCAAGCTGCTGTCACGCAGCGGCGAAGGACCTTCCCTCAGAGACTGGCACCGAGTCCAGACCTTCTTCCAAACCGGCTCGGTCGGCATCGAATCGCTCGAACCCTCGACGCTCCGGTACGACGAAGTTCAACGCGATGTCTACACCTCGACCATGGCGGCGGAGAAGGACTCGCTTCGCGCTACGGATCGGTCTCTGCGCGCGGATGCGCACCAGCAGAGTCGGCCGACGCTGCGAGAAGGAAGCACGGTCGCACTCACGGCTGCCGCGGCAGAAGGCGGGACGGCTCTCATATCGGCCGTGTTCGCCAAGCGTCGGGAAGGCAAGAGGCTCAATGAGTTCACCGAGCAGGACTGGCTCGACATCGCGGGCGAGACCGGACTGGGTTTCGGCAAGGGCGGCGTCCGAGGACTGAGCATCTACGCGCTCACGAACTTCACCGCTACCTCCGCGGCCGTTGCCAGTTCGATCGTCACCGCATCCTTCGGCATCGCCGAGCAAGCGAACAAGCTCCGCCGCAACGAGATCGACGAACTGGAGTTCATCGAAATCTCCGAGCTCCTCGCATTGGAGGCCGCAGTCCGCGCGCTGTCCGCTTCCGTCGGCCAGGCGGCCATCCCCATTCCAATCCTCGGTGCCGTCATCGGCAACACGGTCGGCATTGTGATGTACAAGGCCGTCGCATCGTCGTTAAGGAAGCGAGAAGCGGCACTGATCGAGCGTTACCTCGACGAACAGCGTGCGCTCGACGAGCAACTCGCCACCGAGTACCAAGGGATCCTGCAGAAGTTGGACCAGAGCATGTCGGACTACCTCGGCCTGCTCGAACGAGCATTCTCGCCTGACGTGCAGGTCGCGCTCGTCGGGTCGGTTGAACTAGCAGTGGCACTCGGCGTGGCTTCGGAGGAGATCCTGGATGCGGAGGAGAAGATCGACGCCTACTTCCTCGACTAGGGAAGTTCACCTCGCCATCCGGTAGCACTGCCGTCTGGAGCAGCGCATACGGCGGTTGCGTCGACCTCTTCGCGCCGGGACAGTATGTCGTCACCACCGGTACCGGGGGCATGATGGGTTACCGGGTCGCGGGCACGTCGTTCGCCGCTCCATATGCCGCCGGAGCGGCAGCACCGTACAAGGCGAAACTCGGCCGGGCCCCCTCGGCTACGGTGAAAAGCTGGCTGGTGCAACATGCTTCGCCCGCGATCATCGATCCGCCGCAGTTCTGGCTTTACGGCACCACCCCGAACAAGCTACTGAACATCAGCGGACTGTAACCCTCCCCAATCCGGCAGGCCGCGCGAACCACACTCGGCCGGAACCCATTCGCGACAACCAGGCGGCGAGCGCGGCCGCCCCTGCAGGATCTGGGCCACTGGCGCTGTCCGCGAACTGTGACGTCGGTTGTTCGTGAATCCTGGTGGCGTGTCGCCCAGCTACAACGCTTCGAAGATGTTCACGAATGACGACGGCGGGGTCAGGGGCCAAGCTGCTCGGCCATATCGGCATGGAGCGCAATGAGTTCGGTGATCGGACAGGGGCGGCGGCTGGTGGTTGCGATGTCGGTCCGGCCCTCTGCACTCCACAGCGGGGGATACGTCGACAGGCCCTGATCGAGGGACAGTCGCCGGACCTCCTCGTCCCACCCTGGCCAGCGCATCTCGGTGTAGAACTCGCCCAGACCACTGCCGATGGCCCAGACGATGAACGCGGAATACCCACCACCAATCGGTTCCCACCGTAGGGTGTCAGGCCCGAAGTAGCACACCTCACCGAGCTCGCCCACCAACGCACCGCCATTGACGGCGAATCGCCCCCCGAGTACATCGACGGCCACGATCAACGCTCCCGGGTCGCTACTGTCCGCAGCGGGGTCACCGATCCTGTTCATCGCCGCCAGATCCGGTAGTTGCGCGTGCCCGCCGCCGAGGATGCGCAGCCATCCGTATCGACGACGAGCCCGCCGGTGTGTAAGGACAAGGCGCCGAGTGTCGAACGGGCTGTCACCTGCAACCGGTACAGCACCTGGCGGGCGTGTGCCGGATCGCCCGGCAGCACCTCGACCGGGACCTCGGCTGCCGCGAGATCCTTCTGCAGGGCGGGCCAGGCGGGGTCATCGGCATCGGCGAGTTCGCCGACGGACCGAACACCATTCACGAGATCAGATCCTTGCACACACATGCCCACCCATCTCTCTGATGGCTCGTCGCGAACGTCCGCCAATGGCTCTGGGTGCGCGTCAACCTCGCCGCGGTAGGTGCGACGATGCGCCGCTCCCATCATTCGCGAACGTCGATGCCCAGGCACAGAACAGTGTGAGCGCTTCGGTCAGATTGCCTGGACCACAGGCCAGGTGGAATGTCTGCTCGGCGGTCCAGGCATGCACCCAGTCGTGCTCGCTTCGGTCGATACGTTGTCGGGGATGGTCCTGGTCTGCCAGGGCCGTTTCCTCGAGATCGATCTTGACCAGCCAGCCGGGGTTGTCGAGCGTCTCGATCCGCACACCCGATCCGTGTTCCCAGCTTCCGTCACACTGCGCGGCGTACCAGCTCTGCAGCCAGTCGAGGACATGTTCGTGCTCGGACATGGACGCCGATGCTAGTAGCAACGAGTTCGGCCATGGCAACGAGAGGAAGGCCGAGTCCTCGTCCGCTCCGCCGCCATCATCATCAGTGACGCCACAGGGTGGCTAGGCGCCGTCGGCTTGCGTGGTCGGTAAGTCCCGAAAGGGTGGAATAGCACGACGGGCGTATGTCTCTTCCGGATGAATTGTGATGACGTCGAGTCGCCGCACCAGCGAGCCGGGTATCTGCCCGCCGGAGAAGTGCTCGGGACCGGGCACGATTACCGCTTCGGCGTCGAGGCGGGTGGCCTGAGCTTTCAACCGTGCGATCGGTGGCCGGCCGCCGGTGGGGTCGTGGACCACGATTTCGGCCAGGTCGTAGCCGTATCTTGCTGCGAGTCTGCGAATCTCGGATTCGTCCCACAGCTGACTCACGCCGGAGACGTCGGTGCGCAGGTATCCGAGCGCGGTGGGTGTGTACCGCATGACCGCCCTTCGATCGTCGTGGCCGTCGATGGCCGTGGAGTCGTGGAGTTGGAGATAGAAGCCGCCGTAGTCCTCGGCCGAATCCTGGCTGCTGCTCTGGAGTTCCAGTACGCCGCCGGGAAACTGGAACAGCCGCGTACGAGGCGTGGCCTGCACGTCTTCTGGCTCGTCGGTCACGGCTGTCCCTGTCGTCGCTGGTGAGGCGGATCGGTAGCGAGCTTCGCCGCCCCTGAACACCTGTCATCCACGCTAGAAACTCGCGGCCTGTCGAGGCCATGAACTTGCCCGAACTTGTCCAGATTAGGCCGTTGTGAAGAAAAACATGGCCGCCGGCGGGACGATTGAGATGCGCCGCGAACCGGCGCTTGACGCCAGACAAGTAGGAGGCGAAGGCATGTGCCTGAAATTCCTCGGCAAGGGTGGCTCGCAGGTGAACGAGTGCCCGAGTCTGTACGCGACCGAATCGGGCTATCTCGTCCAGGGATGGAGTACCGACCGGCCCGATACGGTAGAGATACCGCATCTGCTCCTGGGATTCCTCGAGCCCCGAACCTTCCTCGGCTCACCGTTGACGGACACGGGTAGGGGTACCTTCACGGTTATCGGGCGGCCGATCACGGATGCCGACACCCTCGGTCAGCTTGACCTGGCCGAAGACGAGGCAGCCATCGAAGTACCCAAGATGGAGAGGACTTTCTACGGTGCAGCTGCGGCAAGGCGACTGGTCGGACCTGTTCCGGCAATGTCGCAGTGAGGCATTCCATCTCGAGGTCAGAGACGACTACGCGGTACCGCTGGAGTCCGAACCGTTCCGCCGCTTTCTCACGAACGAGCCTGATGATTACGCATGGTTCGAAGACTGGGATGCCTTGGTGCGGGAGACGACCGGTCGAGGCGTAGCGATGAGCCGGGTTCGTGTCGTCACCGTGCCCCACACCGACTATCAGCGCTGGAGCTTGGTCGTCGCAGCACGCAATGTCGCGGCAGGGGAGGACATTCGTTACCTGCCACGCCATCTCGCGGGAGAGGTACCGCCGGATGACTGGTGGCTCATGGACAATGAGATGGTGGCCTTCAACCTGGTCGACAGTCGGATGAAGTCGGCCGGGATCGCGATAACGACCGATCCCGGAGTGGTCGAGTATTGCCACGCCGTCAGGCAGCGACTCTGGAAACTCGCGACTCCCTACTCCGCGTATGTGGCGGCTGCTGACTCACAGACGGTGAAGTGACCGGGAGCCTCCAGGAAGCGAGAGAAGCGCTCGGACAACGGCTTCGAGAGTTACGCCGTGCCGTGGGCATGTCCGGGCGCGTCCTCGCCGAGCAAGCAGGCTGGCATGAGTCGAAGGTCAGCAAGATCGAGCACGGCATACGGCCGGCCTCGGAAGCCGATATCCGAACGTACTGCGAGATTCTCGATGCTTCCGAGCAACTACCGGACCTACTCGCGACGGTACGGAACATCGACAGTGCCTATGTCGAATGGCGGCGCGTCCTCAGCGCGGGCACCAAACGGGGGCAGCACGCGCTGACCAAGCTCTCCGAGCGAACGAAGCTCATGAGGGTCTATCAGCCTTACGTCGTGCCAGGCCTGCTGCAAACCGCCGACTACGCGAGAGCGATCCTGCGGCAGGCGATCGACTTCTACCGCATACCCGACGACCTGGAAGACGGCGTCGCCAAACGGCTCGAGCGACAGCGCATCTTGTACAGCGGAGACCGGCGATTCCACATCCTGATGGGCGAACAGGCTCTACGGACCGGCGTAGCCGACGAGGGAGTGATGACCGGACAACTGGACCGGCTCATAGCCGTCATTGGATTACCTCGGGTGACCTTCGGAATCGTGCCCGCGGAATCCTACTGCCCGGCACCCGCGACGAACTTCGTGATGTACGACCGCAGCATGGTGACAGTCGAAGGCGTCACCGCAGAATTGAAGGTGACCCAGCCCAGGGAAATCGCGATCTACGGCCGCGCATTCAATATGTTGGCGAGTCAGTCGGTCACCGGCGAAGCAGCTCGAAGATTGATCCGAGCAGCCATCAGCTGGCGAAGCGAACCGTGCAACGGGCAGTCACACCCATAGCTTCGACGATGCAGACCAGAGGCGGTTCCACCTCTGGCCTGCTGTTCTTCAGCTCGGGAGGCCGAGGGCGCAGGTGATCTTGGTGGGGTGGGCTGGGTTGAGGGCGTTGGAGACCATTTCGATTACGTCGGGGTCGTAGGCGAGGCCGATGTGGCCGACCGGGTCGAGGGGGCAGGTGTCTTGGACGTAGGTGTTGTGGACGTTGGGCTCGGGGATGAAGGCGGTTTCGGTGGTGTTGAAGAGGGTGGACTTGTGGGGAACGACCAGGACGTCGGCTTTGGTGGCGATGACGGTGTAGGAGACGCCGGGTTGGGCTATGGGGCCGGTATTGAGGGTTTTCACTGCTGAGCCGCCGACGATCAGTTGGTCGCAGGCTGGGCAGCCGAGGGGGAGGATTTTGTCGACGAGGAAGGTTAGGTCGGCGGCTTGGGCCACGGTGACCAGGCCTATGAAGGTGGTGCCGTGGGTTGGGGGTGCCAGGGCTACTACCTTGGCGATTTTGGGGGCGTAGCCGAGAACCTTTGGGACGTAGAGGGACTGGAAGGCGCCCTCGGAGTGGCCGATGATGTCGACTTTGGTGGCTCCGGTGGAGGTGAGGACCTTGTCGATGAAGGTGGCGATCTCGTGTGCGGATTTGTCGATGTCGATGGTGCCGCCGATGGGGAATGCGGGATCGACCTTGCCGTAGGTGAGGGCGTAGGTGCAGTAGCCCTGGGCGGCCAGGGCCAGTGCCATCGGGCCGACATTGCCGTCGGCGTTGCCGCCGAGACCGTGTAGGAGCACTACCGGTTCGGGGTGGGTGGTGCTGGGCTGACAGGTGAAGTCGTTGTAGCCGGATGACGGTGCGGCGGTGGCGGTTCCGGAGACGGTGCCTATCAGTGTGGTGAGCGAGATGGCGGCCGCGACGATGAGGCGGGAGAGGGGGCGCACGAGAGAACTCCTCATGGGGTAACGCAATAGATTCCACACCCTGGGGCGTGTAGGGCAGGAACCTATACAAAAAGCCGTTGGGGCGTCACATGATTCGGAGTTACGGTCGCTGTGCGTTGGCACATATCGCGCGGTGGATTATTGCGGTTTCGCCAATTGTGGGAGACCGGCAGCAGGCGAATGATATTCGGCTGCCACCGGTCGAGGAGGTCGCGGAGGATCAGAGACACCAGTAGAGGTCGGCGGAGCCGGGCATGGGGATGGTGAAGCAGATGCCTACCGAGCCGTCGACGGGTTTGACTTGGGGTTCGGCGGCGGAGGCGGTCGCGGCGCCGATTATGCCGAGGGACAGCGCCATTGCGGTCACCGCTGCTGGAACGGCGATTCTTGCGGTCATTTCATCAACTCCCTGTTCGTGCGATTCTGTGTCCGGAGAGGCGCCTGCTTACACGGTAGGCATCGGGGTCCGTCGGAGGTAAGCACTGCCACGCGCCCGGCCAGGTGGTAGGCACCGGCCAGTGCACACACCGGAACGGGCGAACACCGCAGGGGTATCGGTACAACTAATTGCGCTGCGCATTTACGAAATGCATACGGATAATTCGCGATAGCCGTGTGATGGACCGTACATAAATAAAAGCGAAAGGGCTGTCGAGGTTTTCGGGAATGTGTTCTAGATTCTGATTCTGCACCGGGTTCAACGGCGAGCGGTGGCAATCATGGAAACCATCCCGAAAGTGCCCGGAGGGCTCGGTATGTCCAGTAGCTCGAATTCTGTTCTGTCCACGGCGAATTCGCCCAGACTCGGGGTCAATGCTTTGCGAGGGTTGCCGGTGGATGTGACCCGGCCGCCGTTCACGCCGGGGATTTTGGGGACGGGGATCGTGCATTTGGGGTGTGGGGCGTTTCATCGGGCGCATCAGGCGTTGATTACGCAGCATGCGATGACGGCTACCGGGGATCGGCGGTGGGGTATCGCGGCGGTCGCGATGTCGAGGCCGGAGGTGGTGGGGGCGCTCAAGGCGCAGGACAACCTGTACACCACGTTGCTGCGCGATGAGGGCGCAGTGCGTGCGGAGGTTGTCGGGGCGCTGACCGCGGCGGTGCATGCGCCCTCGGATCGGATCGGGGTGGTGCGGCGGCTGGCCGATCCTCGGGTTCGGATCGTGACGCTCACCGTCACCACCGGCGGTTATTGCCTCTCCCCCGCTACCGGGCGGCTCGATTCGGGCAGTGAACCGGTGCGGCACGACCTGCGGTGCGCCGCCAAACCGTGCACGGCCATCGGGATGTTGGTGGGTGGGCTGGCGGCGGTCAAGCGGCGGGGCGGGACACCGCCGGTGGTGATCAGTTGCGACAATCTCACCGCCAATGGACGCCAATTGCGCAGGGCGGTCGTCGATTTCGCGGCCATGCGGGATGACCGGCTGGCGAATTGGATCGAGCGCCATGTGCAATTCCCGTGCAGCGTCGTCGATCGCATCGTGTCCTCGACGGAGGGCGACGATGCGGCGCGCACCCGGCTCGGCGGAGTCGATGACCGCGCCCCGGTGTCCGCCGAGCCGTTCATGACCTGGACCATCGAGAATTTCGAGGGCGAGCGTCCGCGCTGGGATCTGGCCGGAGCGGATTTCGTGGCCGACGTCACCGCCCACGAACTCGCGAAACTGCGGCTGCTCAACGGAACTCACCTGCTGCTGGCGTATGTGGGCGCGCTGGCCGGGTATCCGGCCAGCGCGGAGGCGGGCGCGGATCCGGTCCTGAAGGAGCTGGCGCGACAGTTCATGCTGTACGAGCAGGGTCCGACCCTGACGCTACCGCAGCCCGAGTTGCATCGCACCGTCGGGGATCTGCTGCGCCGGTTCCGCAATCCCGCCCTCCGGCACGAGATGACCCGGGTCGGCCGCAATGGATCGGACAAGATGCTCCCGCGCGTCACCGCCGCCATGCTCGAGAACCACAGGCACGGCCGCCCCACACCCGGCGCCGCCCTGCTGATCGCGGCCTGGATCCGCTGGTTCGATCTGTGCGGAACGCCAGGGGCGGCCATGGAGGTAGTCGATTCCCGGGCAGCCGAGCTCGCTCAGCTCGCGGCGATCCCGGACCCGCATCAGCGCGCCCGCGCCTTCCTGGCCCGCACCGACATCTTCGGAGTGCTGCCGGAGCCGATCCATCGGGAGGTGGGCGACGCACTGGCGGAACTGATCCGCGACAATGCAATTGCGGTAGCCGAGCGCCGGCTGCGGCCGGAATTCATCGGGAGGGTCGCATGACAATGATCGCCGCCGAATCGACGGCCGAAAAGCCGGTTCGGGCAGTGGTTTTCGATATGGACGGCCTGCTCCTCGACTCCGAGCGCCTGGCGGTCGAATCGCTGGGGCTGTCCGGTCGCGAACTCGGCTACGAGCTGTCGGAGGAGTTCTGTCACAGCCTCGTCGGCATGCCCGCCGACACCTGCCGCGAAATGGCCGTCACCGCCTTCGGCCCGGACTTCCCGCTCGACGAGTTCTACAGCAGGCACGAGTCCGTCCTCGCCGGGCTGGTCGACGACGGCCGCCTCACCACCAAGCCGGGCGTGCACGAGCTGCTCGACGACCTGGATCGCCGCGGCATCCCCCGCGCGATCGCGACCTCCTCGGGCCGCGACCGCGCCCACCACCACCTGCGGGCCGCCGGGCTGGCCGACCGCTTCGCGGCGATCATCACCCGTCACGATGTCCGCCGCGGCAAACCCGATCCGGAGCCGTACCTGACCGCGACCGCGGCCCTCGACGCCGACCCGGAGTTCACCCTCGCCTGTGAGGACTCACCCAACGGCCTCCGCGCCGCCCACGCGGCCGGCCTGCGCTGTCTGCTGATCCCCGACCTGATCCCGGCCACCGCCGAGACGACCCGCATCGCCCACCGGGTCTATCCCGACCTGCTGCACGTCATCGATTACCTCGCCGCCACCGGCTGAACCGGCGGTCCGGGCCAGGCGCGCAAAGGCGAGTTCGGCCAGCAGCGCCGATTGCACATGGAGCACGGAATCGTCGAATCGGGCACGAGGCGCGTGGTTCATCGGCGCCTCGGCGGGATCGAGGCCGTCCGGGGTCGCGCCGACCAGCAGCATCGTGCCCGGAACCCGCTGCAGGACGAGGGAGAAGTCCTCGGATCCGGCCAGGGGTTGCGGCATGAGAACCGCATGGTCGAACAGTTCGGTGGCGGTATCGAGGGCGAACTGGGTCTCAGCCGGATCGTTGAGGGTGACCGGGTACATCGGCCGATAGTCGGCGCGGACGTCGAGGCCGTGCGCGTGCGCGATATCCACTGCGAGCCTGGGTAATTCGACGGCCAGGCGTTGCTGGTTGCCAAGGCTATAGCTGCGTACGGTGGCCCGGAACTCGGCACTGTCGGGAATCACGTTTTCCATGGTTCCCGCGTGCAGGCTGCCGACGGTGACCACGACCGGGTCGAAGATGTCGAATCTCCGCGTGACGTAAGTCTGTAGCGCGAGGACGATTTCGCAGATAGCGGGCACCGGATCGCGGGCGGCGTGAGGGGTGGAGCCGTGGCCGCCGCGCCCGATCACCGTGACGTGGAAGGAGTCCGACGCCGCGAGCACCGGGCCCGGCCGGGTCGTAATGCTCCCCCGCGGTAGCAGATTCGACAGGACGTGCAGGGAGTACGCGGCATTCAGGGGTTTCCCGGCCGCATCGAGCACGCCTTCCCCGAGCATCACTTCGGCGCCGTTGCAACCCTCCTCCCCCGGTTGGAACATGAAAACAACATCGCCGCAGAGCAATTCGCGGCGGTCGGCCAACAGTCTCGCCGCACCCACCAGCCCGGCCGTATGCAGGTCGTGCCCGCAGGCGTGCATCAGGCCGTCGAACCGGGAGCTGAATTCCTCGCCACTGCATTCCTGTATCGGCAACGCATCCATGTCCGCGCGCAACAGCGCCGCGCCGCCGCTCCGTCCGCCGCGCAGGACCGCGGTCACCGAGCTCAGACCCTTGCCCAGCGTGATCTCGAGCGGGAGCCCGTCGAGAGCCTCGAGCACCTTCTCCTGAGTGCGCGGCAGGCTCAACCCGAGTTCAGGCTCCCGGTGTAATCGGCGGCGCAGATCGGCCAGATCACCCTGCAACGCGCGGGCAGCGTCGACTCTGCTCACCGAGACACCTCCTCACCCGTCAACGGCCGGAACGAAACTCAGCGACCCGGCGCGGTGACCGGCGAGAAGCAGCTGGAGGGCAGATCCTGCAGCGAGCACAGCGCCGGTGCGCGGGTCGGGATGTACCCCCAGGGCACGCCCCCGTTGGCGGTGATGTCGCGATAAGCCGGAACCGCCGCGGTAGGGTGGCGGGCCAGACCGGGATCGGTGGTCACATTCACCGTGTAGAGCCCGAAACGCGGTGCGTAACTGCCCCATTCGTAGTTGTCGGTGATGCTCCAGTAGTTGTAGCCGATGACATTCATCCCGTCGGCCTTCGCACGCTGCACCCAGTAGACGGTGTCGCGCAGGTTGTCCTCGCGCGTCATCCCGTCGGTGGTCGGTGACCCGTTGTCCGACGGCATCCCGTTCTCCACGACATACAACGGCCGTCCCGGGAACTTCTGGGCGTAATGCCGCAACGCGTAGTAGATACCGTCGGGTTCGAGGATCAGACTCGACGGCTGGTTGGTCAGCTGCGCGATCAGATTCGGCGGCTTGCTCACCGATCCGCCGTAGTAGTAATCGATTCCGACATAGTCGAGCTTGTCGGCGATCCGATCGACGAAGGACGAGTCGGCCTGCGCCGCGCCGATCGAGGTGTACGCGAGATTGCTGGTCACCATCGCACCGGGCTGACGCGCGTGAATGTGGTCGTAGATCGCACGGTGCGCCGCGACCATCCGATCGATCATGGGCACCACATCGACCGCGCCCAGATCACCGATCTGCTGTTCTTTCCCCGCATACGCGAGCGGCTCGTTGAAGGTCACCCACAGCGGATCGGCCGACGCGTAACGGTCAACCACCGCACGGGCATTGGTGAGCCAGTCCTCCACCATGCCCGGATTGCGCCACCCGCCGCGATCGACCGCCCATCCGGGAAACACCCAGTGGTCCAGGGTGATCATCGGCCGCAGCCCCGCAGCCCGGATCCGCCCGATCATCCCGTCATAGAACGAGAAATCCCATTCACCCGGATTCGGCTGCACCCGTGCCCATTCCACACTGACCCGGTACACGCCGACACCAAGATCGGCCGCATTGCGAATGTCCTCGTCATAGCGGTGCAGGAAGTCGACGGAGTTCCCGTACCCGGCCCCGGCGTACCTGCTCCAATTGCTGTCCGGCGCAAAGCCTTCGCTCTGAAACCCGGAGCTGGAGACGCCCCAGAAGAAGTTGGAGCCCACGGGCGGCACCCCGGGATCGGCGGCGCCCCTACCAGGCGCGACGACCACACCCCAGGCGGCCAGAACGACACAGACCATCGTGAACAACGCACGGCGCCCCATCGCATCGAGATTACCTGCCCGATAGCCGCTTTCGATCCGAACCGATCAGATCGAACTAACGCCCCTGGTCGATGGTTCGCAGCAGGGTGTCGGTCACGACCTCCGGCGGCAGGGAGCCGTCAACGGTGAGCAACTCTTCCGCCATCTCGTCGTAGGTTCGGGTGATGGAGGCGATGCGGTCCAGGGAACGCTCCTCGAATTGCAGGGCGTTGCCGTCGCGGGCGCGCAGGCGGCTGGCCAGCTGTTCGGGACTCATCTTCAGGTAGAAGGCGAAATCCGGCCTCGGGACGCCATGGTTGATCGTGGTGAGGAAGGCGGCGTCGACGCCGCGGTGGATGAACACCCCGTAGGTCGCGTACACGTACCGGTCGCAGAGGACGACCGCGCCGCGCCGCAGCGCCGGGTTCACCACCTCGTGGATGTGCCGGAGCCGGTCCGCGGCCGCGAGCAGCGCCAGCACCCGCGCGGTCGCCGACGACCCGCCCGCGTCGTGGAAGGTCCTGACCTCACCCAGTTCCCGGTACCAGTCGGTGGGCTGTTTGGTCACCACCACCTCGCGGCCGCGGGCGCGCAGAACCTCGGCGACGGCCTCGAGTTGCGTGGTCTTGCCCGATCCATCGAACCCGACGATCGAGATCAACATGCCCGGATGCTGTTCGGGCGGCGCGAAGACCTCGCGAACCAGTTCGGGTGTGATGCGGGGGCTGTGCAGTGTCGCGGTCACAGGTGTCCTTCCGAGGGCATCGATTTCAGCTCGCGCATGCGGTCCATGAACTTCTCGACCCGCGGCCGGTCCACCGCTTTGCTCGCCACTCCGTCGGTTTTGAAGTAGCTGCCGACGATGAAGCCGTCGGCCAGCGGGAAGACCGAACCGAGATTGTCCGGGGTGACGCCGCTCCCGACGTACACCGGCTTCGACGATGCCCTACGGGCGGTCTCGAGATCCTCGGGCACGGTGGCCAGCCCGGTCAGCTCGCCGGAGACCACGATGCCCTCCGCGCGGCCGGATAGATCCCGCACCTCGGTCGCCAGGTCCGGATACGCCCACGGCCGAGCGTGTTTGACGTGCGCGTCGGCGAGAATGGCCACATTGCTGCCGAGGTTGCGCCGCATGCGCAGCGTCTCGTGTGCGCTGCCGGTGACGATGCCCTGTTCGGCGAGCACCGCGCCGATGTGCACATTGACCCGGATGAATTGCGCGCCGGTGCATTCGGCGATGGCCAGCGCACCGGCCGCGTCATTGCGCAGCACGGCCACGCCCACCGGCAGCGAGGTCGAGCGCACCACCTCCCGGGTGACGCCCGCGAGTATGGCGATCGTCTCCGGTGGGACCACGCCGGGATGGAACGGCCCGTCGCGGAAGTTCTCCACGATCAGCGCGTCCACCCCGCAGTCGGCGAAGAGCTCGACCTCTTCCATTGCGGTGTCATAGATTTCGGCGACACTGCCCCGGTATCCGGGCGAGCCCGGTGTGGGCAGCAGGTGCACGCAGGCGATCACGCTCTTGTCGGGCAGGGCGGGCGGGATCTGGTTCACGGCTGGAACTCCCCCACCTCGGCCAGCACACGCTTGGCGGCGTCCACCCGGTTGTCGCTGTGCAGGACATCGCGGCCCACGACCAGCAGGGACGAGCCGCCTGCGAGAGCATCGCGATAGGTGCCGGTGCGCTTGTGATCGTTGTCGGTCCCGGCGACGGAGCGCAAACCCGGTGTGACGAAGAAGAAGTCGTCCGGGACGACATCGCGGATCGACGCCAGTTCGGCGGGCGCGCACACCATGCCGTCGAGTCCGGCCTCCGCTGCCAGCGCGGCCCGCGACCGGATCACCTCGGAGATCGGTTGCACCACACCGAGTTCGGCCTGCAACTGCCGCTCGTCGAGGCTGGTGAGCACGGTGACGCCCACGAACAGCGGGCGCGGGCGGCCGAGCTCGGCCGCCGTGGCATCACCGGCCGTGACCGCGGCGCGCATCATCTCCACGCCACCGGTGGTGTGGAAGGTGACCAGCTCGACGCCCAGCCGAGTCACCGCCTGGGCGTACCCCGCGACCGTGTTGGGTATGTCGTGCAGCTTCAGGTCCAGAAAGACCTTCACGCCCCGTTCCTTGAGGCGCGCAACCAGTTCCGGCCCGTGCAGGGTGAACGCGAAGTTGATCTTCATGTACCCGAAGAACTCCGACAGCTCGTCCGCCGTCGCGAGCAGCTCGTCCCGGTCGAGCATGTCGAGCACCAGGCACAGCCGGTCGCGGGGGTCGTCCGACGATGGCAAGGACATCCGCATTCCCTCAATTCCTACCGTCCGGGTGCGCCGGACCGGTGAGTAGACGTTCGAAAATCGTGGTGGCCGCCTGGACCTCGGCCAGCTCGACCCACTCCTCGACCGCGTGCGAGTACCGCGGATCGCCAGGGCCGAAAACGACGCTGTTGGCGGAGAATTCGGCCAGCACCCCGGCCTCGCTGCCGTAGCAGAAGCTGTCGACCTCGGCGCGCCCGGTGACCGCGGCGGTGGTGCCGGTGAATTCGGCGACCAGGGCGTCGCTGAGATCGCACCGGTTGGCGGGCGAGACGAAGATGTCGCTGTCGAGCGTGAACGACACGGCATCGCCGAGTTCGCCGCGCAATCGACGCTCGACCTCGCGCAGGAATTCGTCACCGCGCCACCCCGGCGGAAACCGTGCGTCGAATTGGACGATGACCTGCCGCGACACCAGGTTCATGCCGCCGTCGCACTCCACCGCGGTCGGGGTGATCGTCGGCGGGCCGATGGCATCGCCGAGCGGGTCGGCCAACTCGGCACCGATCGCCGCGCAGGCCTGCACCAGCCGGGCCGCACCGGTCAGCGCGGAATCCGGTTTCGGGTACGCGGCATGGATTTTCGGCCCCTCGACCACGAACCGCCCGCGCACGATTCCCTTCTGGGCGACGATCGGAATCAGCTGCGTCGGTTCCCCGGTAATAGCCAGATCGGGACGCATCCCGTGCTGCACCAGCTGTTTACAGCCCAGCAGCAGGCATTCCTCGTCTACGGTGGCGGCCAAATATGCCTCGCGCCGCGATGGCGCGTGCGAGGCGCGCACGAACGCGGCCACCATGGCGGCCAGCGGCCCTTTGGCATCGGCGCTGCCGCGACCCGCCATCCGGCCTTCGACCACCTGCGGCTCGAATCCCGACAGCTCCCCGTAGCGCGGGTAGGTGTCCATATGAGACGAAAGCAGCAGCACGGCGTCGTCGGCCGCGCCCGCCCGGGGCAGATGGCCGATCATATTGAGCCGATCGTCGGCCACCTTCTGCAGCTCGACGTGAATGCCGTGTCCGGCAAGGTAATCCGCGAGCCAGTGCGCGAGGTCGCCCTCACCGTCGGCGGGGTCGCCGGACAGCCGCGGATTGACGCTGGGTATCGCGATCAGCTGCCGCAGCAGGTCGGCGGGAGCGAGCATCGTCTTCATCGCGGGCTCCCGCTGAGCGCGCGAGCGGGTTCGACGTGCGCCGCATAGTAGGAGGTGAATCCCTCGAAAAGCCGGATTCCCTCTTCGGAGAACACCTTTCGCGCATGCTCGGCCACGATCCGCAGATCCCGCTCATGACGGTCGGCGACGTGCGCCAGATGCGCGTCGAAGGCGGCGATCTCCTCCGGCCGCGCGTGCGCACCGGACAGGATATCGACCAGGATCCGGCACTCCATGTGCTCGGTGAACAGCCCGTGCAGAAAGTTGTAGGCGGTGCGATTGCCGAATTCCGCATCCAGGTAAGCCAACTCGGCATCCGGCTCGATCTCGAAGAAGTCGGCCCGGTGCAGCGTCGCCTCGCTGAAGAGCACATGCCCGCCCTGGTGGACGAGGTGCTCGACGAACAGATCCACCGAGCTGCCCTGCACGGCATTGACGAAGATCATGCCGTGCATCCCCAGCGCGGCGAAGGATTCGGCGTCGGGATGGGTGAAAACCACCATGCCGCACACGGATTCGCACAGGGCGCGGTAGTAGGACTCGTCCGCGGCCGCGATCAGCTCGACGGCGCGCGCGAGATCGGCGGCGAAGGCGTCGGGATGGACGGCCTCGAGCGACTCGACGGCCTCGACGTGCTCACCCAGGAAGGCGGCGAGCACCGGATCGATATGCCGCACCACCTCGATGCCGCTGTCGGCGGCGAACAGCGCGTGCGTGAATTCGCCACCATCGCAGTACAGTTCGGCGGTCGTCGGCACATAGTCCACGGAGATCTCCGCGGCGGGCCGGTCGATGCGGACCAGACCGATGCCCGGCACCACCGCCACCCCGGCCGCGTCGGTGCGGATCGTCACCGGTCGCGGCTCGGCGGCGGCCCACGCCATGGTCAGCTGCGGACCCGGCATCAGCTCGAAGACTCCGGGATTGCTCAGCTGACAGAACAGCCGCGGTTCGAAGAACGCCTCGTCCGGCAGGCTCGCGGCGAGGTCGGGTTCGGCTCCGCCGGTGACACTCCGGATCACGGCGGCGAGCTCGGCCCGGCCGGGCAGCCGCAGATCATCGAGTATGTGGTCCAGGCCGAACCGATCATTGGGACTCATGGCACCCTCGGGACTCATGACAGCGCACTACCTCGTATACTGATCTCGAACGAAATGAGAAGAGGGGCCGCGACGTTTTTGCCGAACGCGCCCGCGGCCCCTCTTCTCATGTCTGCTAGCTGTTCTGGCAGCCGCGCATCACAGCGCCGGTGCGAATCTGGGTCAGGATGTCCGCGTTCATTGTTCACCTCCTTCGTCGTCGGGTGAGGCCGCCGGATCCGTCCGGTCCGGCGAAGTCTTCGAGGGGCACTCGGTGGGAACTCAGTCCTGGGACAGCTCGCGCGCGGCGTCCAGCACCGCCCGCACCGCACGGTCCCAGGTCTCGGTGCGGCGCAACCGCAGTTCCGGTGCGGCGACCGTAATGCTCTGCCGCACATCACCATGCGCGTTGCGGATGGGCGCGCTGATCGCCCACACCCCGCGGTCGAGCTCGTCGCGGCACATGTCGTAGCCGCCGCGCGTGGGGATGGCCGCCAGATGCGTCAGCACCTCGTCGGCGGTGACCGGCGTCCCGTCGGTGAACCGGTCCAGGCTGGTGCTCTCGAGCAAAGCGCGCACCTCCGACTCCGGAAAGTCGAGCAGCAGGGTGCGCGCCGAAGCCGCAGCGTGCAACGGCATTTCCTGGCCGAGCCGCACGAACAACCGCATGGGCCTGCGCCCCTCGGCGAGCGAGACGCACACCGCCTTGTCACCGATCAGCTCGGTGATGAAGGCCGTCTCGCCGGTCACCGCGGCCACCTGCGCCAGCGGCCCGGGTGGGACATGGCACAGCCGGCTCTCCCGATGCGCGGCCTCGCTCAGGGTGAGCGCGGCCGGTCCGGCGAAATACCTTCGGTTGCGCGGGGATCGGACCACGAAGCCTTCGCTGGTCATCACCGCCAGCAGCCGGTGCATGCTGGCCAGCGGAATGTCGAGGGCCTCCGACAACTGCTGCAGCGTCACGCCGGTTCGGGTCCGGCCCAGCTCCCCCAGAATGCGCAGGGCACGGACCACGGTCTGCATCCCGGCGGCCTTCTGGGCATCGGACTCGGCGACACGGGTGGGGATCATGGTGTCATCCGTTCCTTACTCGAAAACAAGGCGATAGCAGGGCACAATGAATTCCCGCTATCCGTCTGAACGTTGCGAGTGAACGAAATCGATTCCGATCGACTCGCCACCAAATAGTTGCACGATCGATCTCGGGATGGAAAGTCGTAGCGGCTGAATTAACAGACGAGAAACCCTTCCGTCTGACGGAAGGATTCGAGCGCCGGGCCCGCTCGGCGATTACCCGCGGGCCCGCGCACGAGGACTCGTTAACGCCCTGTTACCGCCGCGCTGCAACCGTTTTGCGCTGGCAGAGAACGACTCCGGGACCCCCGCTCGAATGGTACACGAGTGTCCGAATCCTTCCGGCTCACGGAAACATTTCCCGATCGTAAAATATCCGACCACACATTCCGTTTCGATCCGCTTCCGGTGCAGAATGAAGCCGTCGGATCCATGAAAACAATTGTTTTTCGTCCGACGGAAAGCGTGGGAATTGATTTCGGTGACCGGAATTGAATTACCGGTGGACATGCGAGTGCGGATCGGCGGGCTGGAGCTGGCCAATCCGATCATGCCCGCCTCCGGCTGCTTCGGCCCGGAATTGGCCGCGGTCATGCCGCTGGAGCGCCTGGGCGCGCTCGTCACCAAGACGATCTTCGCGGCGGTGCGGTCCGGCAATCCGGCGCACCGGCTCGCGGAGACGCCGCACGGCATGCTCAATTCGGTCGGGATTCCCAGCCCCGGCATCGCCCGCTTCCGCGACGAGGTGCTGCCCCGCTACCGCAGCTTCGGCACGCCGGTCATCGTCAGCGTCGGCGGGCTGGTCCCGGACGAATACTTCGAGGTGACAGCGGAACTCGCGGACGAGGACTTCGCGGCCGTCGAGGTCAATGTGTCCTGCCCCAATCTGGAGGCGGGCGGTCTCGCCATCGGCGTCGATCCGCTGATCGTCGAGCGCGTGACCCGCGGTGTCGCGGCCCGCACGCAGCGGCCGGTGATCGTCAAGCTGACCCCGAATGTCAGCGCCATCGGTGAGCTGGCGGCCGCGGCCGAGGCGGGCGGGGCCGATGCGGTCACCGTCGCCAACACCTTCACCGGCATGGCCATCGACCACACCAGCCGGCGGCCGGTCCTCGGCAACAATGTCGGCGGCCTGTCCGGCCCGGCCATCAAACCCCTTGCCCTGCGCCAGGTCTGGGAGGCGGCCCGCCGGGTCGCCATCCCGGTCATCGGCTGCGGCGGGGTGTGCAGCGCCGCCGACGCGGTCGAATTCCTGCTGGCCGGCGCCACCGCCGTGCAGGTCGGGACGGCGACCTTCGCCCGCCCCGACGCCATGATCACCATCCTCGACGGCCTGTACGACCTCGCGCGCCTCGATGACGTCGCCGCGATCCGAGATCTCACCGGAGCACTGCGCCTCAATCAGGCGTAAGGCCCACTCGCACAACGGAGAAAACCCATGACCGACCCTGCCCTCGGGGAACACACGACCCTCCCGACCCCGGAACCCACCGACCAGCCGATGCGGGCGCTGTGGGCCGCCATTGTCGGCTACGCGGTCGACGGCTTCGACATGCTGCTGCTGGCGGTTTCGCTCGGCACCATCACCGCCTCGCTGAAACTCAATACGGGACAGGCCGGTTCGCTGGCCAGCTGGACGCTGTTCGGCGCGGTGCTGGGCGGTATCGCGTTCGGCACCCTCAGCGATCGGCTCGGCCGGGTGCGCGTATTGACCTGGACCATCCTGATGTTCGCGGTCTTCACCGGACTGTGCGCACTGGCCCAGGACTACACGCAGTTCGCGGTGCTGCGCTTCCTGGCCGGTGTCGGGCTGGGCGGCGAGTTCGGGATCGGCATGACGATCGTCGCCGAAACCTGGCCCGCCGCCAAGCGCGCCCGGGCGACCTCGTATGTGGCGCTGGGCTGGCAGTTCGGCGTGCTGTGCGCGTCGCTGTCGGGCATCTGGCTGCTGCCGCACCTGGGCTGGCGGGGTCTGTTCGCGCTGGGCGTGGTGCCCGCGGTCATCGCCTACGTTTTCCGCCGCCGGGTCGGGGAGCCCGCCATGTTCGTGAACAGCGAGCACACCTCGGTGCCGGTGCGCGAATTGTGGAAGGACGCGACGACGTCGAAGAACAGTCTGGCGCTGATCATTCTGACCTCGGTGCAGAACTTCGGCTATTTCGGCCTGATGACCTGGCTGCCCAGCTATCTGGCCAAGCACTTCCATTACAGCCTGACCAAATCGGCCACCTGGACCGCGGTGACCGTGCTCGGCATGGCCGTCGGCATCGTGGTCTTCGGGCACGTCGCCGACCGGCTCGGACGGCGACCTGCCTTGTGCGCCTACCAGATCGGCGCGGCCGTGTCGGTGATCGCCTACAGCCAGCTGACCTCCTCGGGTTCGTTGCTGATCGGCGGGGCGATCATGGGCTTCTTCGTCAATGGCATGCTGGGCGGCTACGGCGCGCTGCTGGCCGAGCTCTACCCGACCGAGGCGCGCGCCACCGCGGAGAACGTGCTGTTCAATATCGGCCGTGGCGTGGGCGGTTTCGGGCCGTGGCTGATCGGCCTGCTCATCGCGCACTACTCGTTCAACAGCACCATCGGCTTCCTCGGATCGATCTATGTGCTGGCCCTGATCACCACCGTGTTCCTGATTCCGGAACGGCGGGGGGCCGCGCTCGTATGACGGCAGAACTGGTGTTCCAGACCGCCGCCGAGCGGATCCGGGAGCTGGCGCAGGACCTGGTCGACGCGTCGGACCTGTACGGGGACTTCATGATCGGCGCCGGGCACGCGGCGGACCGCTTCGACGCCGCGCTGTTCGAGACCAAGCCGACCATCCTGCGACGGCTGGCCTCGCTCCTGGCGGAGCGGATTCCACCGGCGGTGGATCGGCTGGCCGGGGCGGGGCCGGGCGCGGTGGCGGTAGTGACGGCGGTGGCGTTGGAGACCGGGCTGCCCTTCGTGATCGTGCGCCACTGCTCGAAGGGGCTGGGCGGCAACGGATTCCTCGCGGGCGAACTGCATCCCGGCGAGCGGGTGCTGATCGTCGACGATGTGCTCGGCACGGGCGCGGGGGCGCTGCGGGCGGCCGCGCGGCTGGAGTCGGCCGGGGCCTCGATCACCGGGATCCTGGCGGTGCTCGATGCCGGTGGGGCGGAGAACATCGCCGAGGTCGGCTACGACCTGGACGTGCTCTACGACCGTGGCCGACTCGCGGCGCTGTATCGATCAGGGGGCGATCTATGACCACATACGAGCTCTCCGAGGCTCCGGCCCCGTTCTCGACCCCAACGACCGAATTCGACACGCCCACAATGGTTCCCGATCCGGCGCGGCTTATGGCCATGATCGAGGCCATAGCCGAGCTGAGCGACTCCCCCGCGACCGACACGGAGGCCGCCGGGGTGACGCGGCTGGCCTGGACCCCCACCGAGCGCCGCGCCCACGACCTGGTCGCCGGGTGGTATCGGGATCTGGGCCTGCGGGTCTGGACCGATGCCGTCGGCAATACCCTCGCTGAGCTGCCGGGCCGCCGGGCCGCCGCGCTGGGCACCGGCTCGCATCTGGACAGTGTGCCGCGCGGCGGCCGCTTCGACGGCATCGCGGGCGTGGTCGCCGGGGTCGAGGTGGCCCGGCTGCTGGTGGAGAACGCTGTCCCGCTGGAGCATTCGGTGCGATTCGTGGCTTTCACCGCCGAGGAAGGCGCGCGGTTCGGGCAGGCGTGCCTGGGCAGCAAGGCGGTGGCCGGACTGCTCGACGAGTCCGCTCTGACCACGCTGCGCGATGCCGACGGTGTCAGCGTCGCGCAGGCCATGCGGCAGGTGGGCCTGGACCCCACACGGCTGGCCGAGGCGCGCTGGTCGGCGCGGGACTGGGTGGCCTTCCTCGAATTGCACGTGGAGCAGGGCAGTGTCCTCGAATCGGCCGGAATCCCGGTCGGTGTCGTCGATCTGGTGTCCGGCAGCACCCGACTGGCGCTCGAGGTGCACGGGCGGGCCACCCACTCGGGCAGCACGCCGATGGCGTTGCGTGCCGACGCGCTCGCCGCGACCGCCGAGATCGTCCTCTTGGCCGAGAGCATCGCCACCGACGCCCGCCATCGCGGCACCCGCGCCACGGTCGGGGTGCTGCGGGTGGAGCCCGGCAGTCTCACCACGATTCCGGGCCGCACGTCTTTCACCCTCGATATCCGCGATGTCGACAGTGATCGGCAGCGCGCCACCATCAACGAAATACTCAGCCGCGCAACCGAAATCTGCGACCGCCGCGGAGTCGCGCTGACCGCGCGCCCGATCGGTGATTCGTCGCCGGTCGTGCTGCCGATCCGGCTGCGCCGGGCGGTGGCGCGCGCCTGCGCCGACGCCGGACTGCCGTATCGGGTGCTCAACAGCGGCGCCAGCCACGACTGCCAGATGGTCAACCGCGTGGTGCCCGCCGCGCTGCTCTTCGTGCCGAGCCGGGGCGGCCTGAGCCACGTACCGGAGGAATGGACCGAACCCGACGATCTGGCGGTGGGCACGCGTGTGCTGTTGCACGCGTTGCTCGACCTGGATCGCGGGTTCGCAGCACAGGATCGGGCCACGCGCCCGGGGGAGGAATCCGATGAACAGCACTGAAGTACCGATCCAGCACACGGCGGGCCGCCTGGCCACCCTGCCCGCCTGGACGACGGGGGTACCGGGCATCGCCGCGCACCACGCCGAGGTGCTCGCGAATTCCGCACGCGGGGACCGCTATTGGCAGCTGCGATTGCGAGCCCCCGACATCGCGGCGGTGGCGCGGCCCGGACAGTTCGTCATGCTGACCGCCGCCTCCGGCGCGCGACTGCATCCGGTACTGCCCAGGCCGATGGCGTTGTACGACTGGGACATTCGCGCGGGCTGGATCGACGTGGTGTACGGCGTCGTCGGTGAGGGATCGGCGCTGTTGACCGAATTCCGGGCGGGTACGGCGATGACCGTGGTCGGTCCCCTGGGACGCGGGTTCGATCTGGATCCCGCCGCGAGTTCGGTCCTGCTGATCGGCCGGGGCATCGGCGTGTGCTCGCTGACCGCGCTGGCGGGCCAGGCGGCGCGCAGCGGTGTCGAGACGACCGTGGTGCTCAGCGCTCGCTCCCGCGCCGCGCTGGCCGGTTCGGAAGTGCTTGCGCGCCACGGTATTCGCGATGTCATCACGGTGCTCGACAGCGACGGTTCGAGCACCCCCGAGCGGCTGACCGCCCGCCTGCTCGACCGCTTCGACACTGCACCGCCCGCGCAGATCTTCACCTGCGGCTCGGAACGGCTCACCGACCTGTGCGCCCGGCTCGCGACCCGCTGGCGCGCCGACCTCCAGGTCTCCCTGGAGGCGCGCATGGCCTGCGGCCTGGGCTACTGCCACGGATGTTCCTCCGGCCGCGGTGGTTCCGGTGTCGAGGATCCCCTGGTGTGCGCCGACGGCCCGGTCTTCCGGTGGACGGCATGAGCGCGCCCGACCGGCTGCTGCTGCGCGGGCTGCGCCCCCTGGGCGGCATACCGGTGGATCTGCTGATAGTCGGTGGCCGGATCGCCGAAATCGGTTCCCGGATAGACACTCTCGGAGCGCGGACCATCGATTGCGACGGCCTGATCGCCCTGCCCGGCCTGGTCGACCTACACACCCATCTGCGCGAGCCGGGCGGAGAACACGCCGAGACGGTGCGCACGGGAGCACGAGCCGCCGCGGCGGGCGGCTACGCCGCGGTGATCGCGATGGCCAATACCGATCCGGTCGCGGATACTCCCGAGGTCGCCGAAGCCGTGCGGCGGGCCGCCGCGATGGCGGACTGCGCGGTGTTCCCGGCCGGTGCCGTCACCCGGGGGCTCGCCGGTACGGAGCTCTCGGACATCCCCGGCCTGGCCCGCGCGGGCGTGCGCGTGTTCTCCGATGACGGCCGCTGCGTGCACGATTCGAAGGTCATGCGTGACGCGCTGCACGCGATCGGCGCGGTCGGCGGCACCCTCGCCCAGCACGCCGAGGACCACGCGCTCACCGCCGACGCGCAGGTCAACGACGGCCCGGTCGCGACCGCGACGGGACTGCCCGGTTGGCCCGCGGAAGCCGAGGATTCGATCATCGCCCGCGACTGCGTGCTGGCCGCCGCGGCAGGCACCGCCCTGCACGTCTGCCATGTCTCCACGGCGGGCGCGGTGGAGGTGCTGCGCTGGGCCAAGCACCGCGGCTGGCCGGTGACCGCCGAGGTCACCCCGCACCATCTGCTGCTGACCGAAGAGGAAGCGCTGAGCGGGGATCCGGTGTTCAAGGTCAATCCGCCGCTGCGCCGGGTCGAGGACGTCATGGCGCTGCGCGCGGCGCTGGCCGACGGCACCATCGACGCGGTCGCCACCGACCACGCGCCCCATGCGGGCTCCGACAAGTCGCCGCCGTGGTGCGGCGCGCGGCCCGGCATGCTCGGATTGGAGACCGCCCTGGCCGTGGTCGCCGAGCTCTTCGTGCGCTCGGGACAGCTGGACTGGGCGGGCGTCGCGGACCGGATGTCGGTGCGCCCGGCCCGGATCGCGCGCCTGTCCGCGCGCTTCGGCCGCCCGCTCGAACGCGGGGAGCCCGCCACCCTCACCCTGGTCAGCGCCGGCCGCTGGCAGGTCGATCCGGCCGCCTCGCACAGCCTCAGCCGCAATACGCCGGTGGCGGGCCGCGTGTTCGGGCATCGCCCGGTGCTGACCGTGCTGGAGGGCCGGGTGACCCACGATCTGCTGGACCGCGATGCGTGGCAACAATATTCGATTTCGTAATTCTTTCCGTCTCGCGAAAAGAATTCCGATTTAAGAGTTTCCGATTCGTAAAATCTCTCCCCCGCCATTGTTGGCCCGATAGTTCTGAAATATGCTCGATATGCGAATTGCACTCCGGCTCAACGATTTCGGTGGATCAATTCCGAATCCCCGAGGCATCGTGAACGATTCCGCCCCCGAATTCCCTGGAGGGACGATGGCCCTGACCGGCACCGAACTCGACATCCTGACCGTGGCCCGCGAGGTGACCGGAAGGCCGCTCGCGGGCCCACACGAGGGCCTGCAGCCCGAGGTGACCGAGGCGCTCGGGCAGGCCCTGGCCGGGCGGTTGCGCGAGAGCGCGCCGGAGGCGGTCGTGCTGTGGTGCGATCCGCGCGCGGTGGTGCTGGGCCACGTCGTGGCGCGGGAGCTGGGAGCCGAATTGGTGCTCGCCTATTCCGATCTCGGCATCCTCTCGCTCAGCACGACGCTGCGCCCGGGCACCCGGGCCGCGCTCGTGGACTACGTGTGGGAGACCGATCCCTGCGTGGTTCCCCTGTTGACCATGGTCGGCCACAGCGCCGATGTCGTTGCCGTCGCCTCCGTGCTGAACCCGCCGGAGTCGTTGCGCGACAGCGATATCGGCTCGGCCGCCCTGATGACTCTGTCCACACCCAGTCCGAGGAGGTGAAACCCATGAAGAAGTACCAGAAGCCGATGGCCGCCAAGCTCGAGGACGGCCGCCTCATCCGGTCGACCATGAGCTGCTGATCATCCGCCGCCGTGCGGTAGACGCAGCATCGCGGTCAGGGGGCGGGCAGTCCGCCCCCTGACCGTCGCGGACGGCGATTCATTCGATGTGAAAGGAAACCATGACCACCACCACGACCGCCGGCTCGATCGCCGGCAGCGATTTCCGCCGCTGGTGGGCGGGGGTCACCGTGAGTGCGTTCGGCACCGCCGTTTCCTCCATCGCCATTCCGCTGGCCGCCGTATTGACCTTGCACGCCTCGACCTTCGAGGTCGGCCTGATCGCCGCGGCCGGGACGGTGTCGTGGCTGCTGTTCGGCCTGCACGCCGGGGTCTGGGTGGAGAACCTGCGGCGGCGACCCGTGCTGATCGGCTGCGATCTGCTGCGGGCCGGACTGCTGCTGTCGATTCCGGTCGCCGCCTTCGCGGGCGTGCTCACGCTGGCCCAGTTGGTCGCGGTGGCGTTCGGCATGGGGTTGGTCACCGTGGTCTACGGCGTCGCCCGGCAGGCGTACGTGCCGTTCCTGGTGGGCCGGGAGCAATTGGTCGCCGCCAACGGCCGTATCGAATCGACGCAGTCGGCGGCCTCGGCGGCGGGCCAATTGCTCGGCGGCGTCATCGTCACCGCGATCGGTGCGGCGACCGCGGTCCTGATCGACGTGTTCAGCTACGTCGTCGCGGTGGTGTCCATGACCTCGGTTCAGGCGCGCGAATCCGCGCCGGTACCACCGGATCCCGGGTCCGGCACCTGGCAGCGACTCGTCGAGGGGCTGCGTTATGTGCTCAGCGATCCGCTGATCCGCGTACTCGCGGCGACCGCGGCCATCATCAATTTCACCGACGCGGCGTTCACCGCGCTGCTGGCGCCGTACCTGGTGCACGAATTGCACGGCGGCGCGGTGGTGGTCGGCGTGGTGATGGCGGTGGCGCAGGCGGGCGCGGTAGGCGGTGCGGCGCTCAGCGATCGGGTGGTGCGCACGGCCGGGCCGGTGCGCGCGCTCTACGCGACGGTTGTGCTGCTGCCGGTCTGCGCGCTGCTGCTGCCCTTGCCGCTGCCGGGTCCGTTCGGATTCGCTGCCGTCGCAATCGGATTGACCACCACCTCGGGCTTGGCGGCGGTGGCGGGCATCATCATGCGCAGCTATCGGCAGGCGGCCGTGCCCGCCGGATTGCTGGCCCGGGTCTCGGGCAGCATCCGCTTTCTGACCTGGGGCGTCATGCCTTTGGGCGCGCTGGCGGGCGGTGCGCTGGGTTCCGCGCTCGGCGACCGGGCGGCGCTGTGGATCGCCTGCGGACTGTTCCTGACCTGCGGGCTGCCCCTGGTATTCGCGGCGGCGACCGGCGGGGAGAGCTTCCGCGACGGGCTGCGCGCCCTGTCCGAGCCGACACCCTGACCGCGGAAACAACCGCGCGGAAAAGACATTCGAGGAGACAGACATGTGTGGGTTGGCAGGTGTGGCCGCCGTCGGCAGGCCGCTCGGATCGGAGATCCGCCCGGTGCTCGAGCGCATGGGTCGCGCGGTCGCGCATCGCGGGCCCGATGCGCGGAACACGTTGCTCGAGGGACAGGTTGGGCTGGTATTCCAGCGGCTCGCGCTGGTCGCGCCCGAGAACGGTGACCAGCCGCTGCACAGCACCGACGGCGCCGTCTCGCTGATCGCCAATGGCGAGGTCTACAACCATCGGCAGCTCGAGGCCGCGATGCCCGGGCTGGTGCTGGCGACCCGGTCGGACTGCGAGATCCTGGCGCACCGCTACGCGCGCGATGGGCTGCGGTTCCTCGACGAGGTGGCGGGCATGTTCGCCATCGTGCTGTGGGACCGGCGCCGCAACCGGCTGGTCCTGGCGCGGGACCGGTTCGGCATCAAACCGCTCTACTATGCGCACCTGGGTGATTCGATCGTCTTCGCCTCGGAGATCAAGGCGCTGTTCGAGCATCCGGACTGTCCGCGCGAACTCGACTGGGCCGCCGGGCTGCGGGATCTCGCGCCCGGCGCGACCGCCACGCCGGTGCACTCGTGGTTCCGCGGTGTCGAGGTCGTTCCGGCGGGCACGATCATCAGCATCGACCTGGGGACCGGTGCCGAGTCTCGCAGCACCTATTGGCAGCTGCCCGATTTCTCCGCCGGAACCGATGACCGCTCGGATGCGGAGATCACCGCGGCATACCGCGATCTACTCACCGCCTCGGTGGCGGATTGCGCCTCGGCCGATACCGAGCTGGGCCTGATGCTCAGCGGCGGCATCGATTCCTCCGCCGTCGCCGCTTTGACCGCCGACCTCGGGCATCGGGTGCACACCTTCACGGTGCTCACCGGCAGCACCTATGTCAGCGGCGATTCCGAATGGGGCGCACGGGTTTCGCACGAGCTCGGCTTCCCGCACCATCAGGTGATCTTCGGCGCGGACCGGACGCCCGGCGTGGACGAGTGGCTGCATCTGCTGTGGCTGCTCGAGACGCCGTGGTGCGGGCCGGAGCAGTTCTTCAAGCACAGTCTCTACACCTACGCCAAGCGGGCGCGACCGGAGCTGCGCGGGATGCTGCTCGGTCAGGGCAGCGACGAATTCAACGGCGGCTATTCCGCGGCGCTGGGACCGGGCGGCTGGCTCGGTTTCCAGGCGGCCGCCGATGACGCCGTGCGCGGCGAAAAGCTCGGGTGCGCACCGGAAATCGCGTCGTGGTGGCGGATTCCGGGTCTCGGACCGGTGCTGTCGGATGATCTACTGGGCGGCGGGAGCGCCGACAGCTATCCGGCGTTCGTGGCCCAGCGCGCCCGCTTCATCCAGCAGTACCAGAACTGGCACGAGGACCGCACCGCCGCCGGGCACGGCATCGAGGCGCGGGTGCCGTTCCTCGATCACCGCATTGTCGAGCTGCTCGCCACGATTCGACCCGAGCGGCGCGCGGAGCTGTTGTGGGACAAGCGGATTCTGCGCGAGGCGATGCGCGGCCGATTGCCCGAGGAGGTGGTGGAACGGCCCAAGGGCATCTCGGTGTACGAGGAACAAGCCGGATTCACCTACCGCATGGTGGTGCGCATGCTGACCCAGGACGGCGGGGCGCTGGTCGAACGCGCCCTGGCCGCACCGGGTGCGCAGGGCGTCATCGATCCGGCGGGCCTGCGCGCCGCGGTCGCCACCCTGGCCGCGTCCGACGAGCCGAATGCGGCCGATCAGGTGCTGGCGCTGGTGAATCTCGGACTCCTCGACGGCATGACCCGGGAGCTGCCGGTGACGCCGTTCGAACGCCCCCGCTACGAGGTGGTCGGCCGCCCGATCACGAACTGGGACAGCGAAACCCGGCGGCTGGGTGAGGCGGTGCGGCGTTATCCCGCACCGGAACTCGCCGACCGGGTCGAGACCGCCGACAATGTCATGCTCATGTCGCCGCTGGGCGAGCCCGGGGTGATTCTGGTATCGGTCGACGGCAGTATCGAATACGTCGTCGACCGCGACGAGGACCCGCACTGGCACGCCTTCCTCACCGCGCTCGACCGGCCGCGCAGCCTCGAGGAGGCGGTGGCGCGGGCGGGCACGACGCTGGCGGAAGTGGAAGCGGCCCTGCGATTCTCCCTCGACGCGGGGGTCCTGGTGACCCGGCCGGTGCTCGCCGAATCCGAACTGCCCACCGCCGCGGTCCCGGCGGGTGTGTGATGACGGCCCTGGCCACGCCGCGGCAATTGCTCGCCGACCACGACCTGCTGCCCGCCGATTCGCGCGCGGTGGTGCTGGTCGGTTCCCACGCGCGCGGCTGGGCGCACGCGGGCAGCGATATCGACTTCATGGCGGTGGTGGACGAGCCGATCACCGATCCGCGGGCGGGCGCGCTGGAAGTCTCGGTGCGGCCCAACCGGATTCAGGTGGTGGGCATCCATACCGGGACACAGCGCCTGGAGATCAAGTACTGGCTGACCGAGCAGATCGATCAGGTGCTCGAGCGGGTCTCGTGGGCGGCGTTCGAGCGGCGGGAATCCATCGAGGACCAGCTCGACACGCAGTCGCGGATCATGCTGGAACGACTGATGAACGGTGTTGCGCTGCACGGTGATTCCTGGGCGCAGGAGCTCGCCGACCGGATTCGCGCCTCGGCGTTCCGCGCCTTCCAGGTGAACGCCGCACTCGCCGAATGCGATGGGCGCGCCGAATCCGCGCTCGGCATGCTCGCCTCCGGCGATGTGGACTCTGCCGTGCTCTCCGCCCGCGAGGCCTTCGACTCCGGCATCGACGCACTGCTCATGGCGCACGGCGAACTCAATGTCAATCGCAAGTGGCGGGCCCGCCGATTCCGGGCCCTGACACCGGGATCGCTGAGCTACGAGCAGTACTGGGCCTACGAGACCATGCGCGACCTCGACCCCGCCGCACCCGAGCGCTGGGTGCGCGAGGTGGTGCGGGTGTGCAAGAACATCTGGCTGGATATCGATCTCTAGGAGTGGCATGAACTGGGACTCGGACTCGATACCCGAACGCAGGCTCGATATCAGGGTGCGCCCCGATCGCGGCACCCTGCTGATCGTGAACCACGAACTGCGGGCGATCGAGATGGACGGCGCGGGGGCGATGTTGTTCCGCGCGATGGACGGCCGCCGCACGGTGGGCGATCTGGCCGGGCTGCTGGTGGCCGAATTCGGTATCGAGTTCGGTGAAGCGCTCACGGACACAGTCGAACTCGTGCAGGGGCTGGCCGAGCTGGACGTCGTCGCCCCGGCCGGAGCACTCTGATGTCGCCACCCGGGTATCGAAGCAGCTTCGCCCAGTGGGAGACCCGCGCCAGCGTGCGCTCCCGCCCGCGCCGCCATCCCACCGCCGTGCTGGGCCCCGATCAGGTCTTCTTCCCGCCGGAACTGTTCCCGGTGCTGTCGGCGCCCGCCCTGGCCGACCTGGATCCGGCTGCGCGCCAATCGATTCTGCAGCACGCGCTCTACCAATACCTGCATTTCACGACCGTGCTCGAACAGCACGCGGTGCTGCCGGTGACCTCCGCCATCTCACTCGGCGACGTCGGGATCGCGCTGCCCGAGGCCATGCGCGCCGACGCCTACAAGATCACCACCGATGAGGCGTGGCATGCCCAGTTCGCCTACGACTTCATCGCCGAGCTGCATGCCGAAACCGGGGTTCCGAGTTCGGCTCTGGTCCGGCCGCGCTTCGTGACCGACCTCGCTCGGCTGCGCGAGGAGGTCGAGCCGAGCCTGCGCCGGCTGGCCGATCTGCTGTTCACCACCGTCAGCGAAACCCTGGTTTCCCAACTGCTGATGGATATTCCGCGAGATGGGCGCATTCCCGATCCCATCCGGGAGGTGGTGGCCGATCACGCCATGGACGAGGGCCGCCACCAGACCTATTTCCGGCAGTTCCTGCGGGAGCTGTGGACTCAGCTCGGCACCGCCGAACGCCGGTTCGCGGGGCCTCTCATCCCCCGGCTCGTGGAGATTTTCCTGGCGCCGGATCTCGGCTCGGTCGAGGCGATTCTGCGGCAGGCCGGTCTCGCGCCGACCGTGGTCTCGACCGCTTTGCGGGAGACCTATGCCGCGGTGCCCGAGGGCCGCCTCGCCGCCGAGGCGCGGGTTACGGTGCGCCTGTTCGACGAGGTCGGCGCGCTCGACGATCACGCCACCCGGGCGGCGTTCACCACCGCCGGGCTGGTTCCGGCGTGACTACGGGCTCGGCTGGGGCACGTTGCACTCGTGGATCTTCGGGTTCACCCCGGCGTAGTTGAGCGGTCCGGCCAGGATCGTCACCGCGATGGTGCCCGCGCCTGCGCAATTGGTGGGTGTGCTGTCGTAGTAGTGCCGCTGCCCAGCCGCGACCGCCCCGACGATCAGCCAGATGACCACGAGCAGCATGAAGCCCCCGGCGTATTGCGTCCGCACCGGTCGCCCCCGTTCCCATCGATCCTCGTAGATGCCCATTGTCCTGCCTCCATCGCTGGTTTCCGGGCCTGGGTCCCTTGGCGGACCCGTGATCGCGATACCCGCGGTACCGGCC
>NZ_BAAFGR010000078.1:0-34092 GCF_041154655.1 Nocardia sp. JMUB6875 | reverse complement strand
GGATCCCGGTGCCGCTGACGAACCGGCCCTCATCGGACACCCGCATGGCGATGACACGGCCACGACTCGCACGTCAGCGGCCGAAGGCATCACCGAATCAAGCCTGCGCCCCTTGGTCCGTGCGGCTACCGAACTCCCCGCCCTCCGCTCAACTTGGCTACGCGTACAACAGGATTGCGAAGCCCAGTTGATCCCCCTTATCGCCGCCCGCACGGCCCGCCCCACCGACGACCTCGACGTAGCCTTAGCCGCCGCCATGGCCAACACCGCGGTCCGCCTGGCCACCGAACTCTGGGCCGCCTCCAGCGACACCACCTCCCCGGCCGACATGGTCGACACCTGCCTATCCCGCCTCGCCACCCACCCCCTGCTGTAGACGCTTGATCACGGCCCGACCCCGCGCCGAATCGATGGCGTCGCGATCCGCGAGTCGCACACCCGGTGTGCAAGATGTGCCTACGACAGGTGCATCAGATTCCCGGAGATGGAGAAGAGGCTCTTTCCGAGCTTCACGACGGGAATGCCGATCGGTGCCAGGATGATGGTGGCGGACAAGATGATTCCGACCAGCCAGACGAGTCCCGCCACGATGCCCAGCACTGCGCCGAGCACGGCTCCGAGGATGCCCAGTACTGCACCCAATAGTTTGTTCAAAGCTCCCATGATGACCTCCTGAGTCATCCAGGGAATAACCCGTCGAACGCATCACATGCGGCGATCGATCATCGGCAGCAGCGGTAGTCGGCGCGAGCAACCGCACCAAGATCATCCGGCCTAATCACACACTGTTGCAGCGGGATTGGCGTTCCGAGGCCATAGGTAGCAGAAAGTGAGCGAGTAGGCTGGCGTCCGCAACTCGTCATCATGGTGCGGAATCTGCGGGTTCTGCTACCGTCCGGCGGTGGGCATGATCTCGACACCGGCCGAGGAGTCTCGGTTCTGGGAACTTATCGAGCAGGCGTGGGAACGTCTTGGGGCCGAGCCGAACCAGCTGCGGAGTGGGTTGGTCGATCGCGACAGCGACGACGAAGCCTATGCCGTCGACGAGTACCTCGACGGGTTCCTCGACCAGCTGCGGGAGCTGAGCCAGGACCTGTCGGCTCAGGAGTTGACCGTGTTGGATCGGGTGCTCGAACGCAAGCTGTACGACATCGACCGCGCGGACATCCAGCAGGTGACCGATGGTTCCGACGACGGGTTTCTGTATTGCCGAGGTTTCATCGTCGCGATGGGCCGTGACTTCTACGACGCGGTGATGGCCGACCCCGCTGTCGCGGTACTCGATGGCGAGTGCGAGGCGATGTGCTATCTATTCGCGAACTTGCACAACGATCATTTCGGCGTCTTCCCCGACACCGGCTCCGGCATTTCGCGAGAGTCGGCATCCAATCACGCCGGCTGGGCATGAACTACCGGTCAAGGGCCCGCGGGTACCGATGCGCCGCTACCCGCAGCGCGTGATTGCGGCATGACAGTGCTATAGAAAATGAACGTGCCTGCTGATGAAGACGAGTGCGCGTACCTACGCCGGATCGAGCGGCTTGCCCATGAGGTATGCGATCATGCCCTAGGCGAGGGATGGCTCAGCTACGCACCGGATCCCAGCGACTCGACGCCGCTACAGCGTGCAGTCAACGAGCTTGCCCGGAATCTCCGACACATCCACCACGAGGGCGATGGCTGTCTGGACCACTGAGCAACCACCTACTCGGAAATCGGCGGTGTAGTGAGGGCCGATCTCTGGGAGGCGTCGATGATAGACACACGAACGATCGTGCGTTTAATCTCGGGGTGTGGATGTTTATGAGCTGGACTGTCGTGTGCTGAACGAACTGCTGCCACTTGTCGAGGCACTGAACGATGCTGACCTCGATCGGCCGACGCCCTGTGTGGGGTGGACGGTTCGAGATCTGTTGATGCACATGAATTCTGAGCACGAAGCGATCAGTGCGGGGCTGTTGGGTGCGGCCGCGATGTTGGATCGGGATCCGCGGAATGGCTTTGCGCAGGCGGGTTTCTCGGTGGTGCGAGGCATTTGGGGGGTGTGCCGAGGATCGGCTGGTTTACATACCGAAGTTCGATTCGGCTTCTCCGGTCGGGCTGGTATTGCGGCTCCACCTCGCGGACATGTTGGTGCACCGCTGGGATCTGGCCAAGGCGTTGGGGATCGCCCCGGAGTTGCCTGCCGACCTTGTGGCGGTCGCTCTTCCGATCGCTGCGGCGGTCCCCGAGGACGGGCCACTGCGAGGTCCCAAGGGCTACGCCCACCCGGTGCCGGTCGCCGCCGAGTCCGCCCCGGAAGACCGGCTGGTGGCCGCCTTCGGCCGCTCGCCCTCTTGGTCCGGTCCAGACGGCGAATGATGCCACTCCTGCGAGGGAGAGGTCCGACCCTCTCGCCGCGGCGGACTCAGCCGCGGGCGGTGCCGTGGAGCCAGTCGGGCCAGGGGAGGGTCCAGTCGCCGTTTTGCCAGATGTCGAGGGGGTCGCCGCCGGTGTTGCGGACTTCTACTATGTCGCCGGGGGTGACGAAGTCGTAGAACCAGGCGGCGTCGGTGGGGGAGATGTTGAGGCAGCCGTGGGAGACGTTGGTTACGCCTTGGGCCCAGACGGATTCGGCCAGTTCGTGGACGTAGATGCCGTCGTGGCTGATGCGGACGGCCTTGTTGATGGTGGTGCGGTAGCCGAGGCGGGAGTTGGTGGGCAGGCCGTAGGTGGCGGAGTCCATGATGACCGGGTCCTTGCGGTCGAGGACGGTGTAGACGCCGGGGCGGGTCCAGAAGGACAGGACACGATTGCCGACTACGGCGGTGCCGCCCATGCCCATGGAGGTGGGCATGGTGCGCACCAGGTTTCCGTTCTCGAAGACCTCGATCTGTTTGGTGTTGTCATCGGCGATGGCGACGCGGGCGGGACCGATGGTGATCGAGATCCGTTGGTCGCGTTGGCCGTACGCGCCGTCGCCGAGCGGGACGCCGAAAAGGTCTGCGGCGACGGTGATCCGGGTGCCGGGGGCGTGGTAGCGCTCGGGGCGCCAGTGCGCGTTCTGGTCGTCGAGCCAGTACCACGCGCCGGTGGTGGCGGGTTCGGTGACGACCTTCAGGCAGGGTTCGGCGGCGGCGCGGTCGACGGGTTCGTCGAAGTGCGCGACCAGGACGAAACCTATTCCGTACGTGTCGTTCTCGGCGATCTCGTTCAGGTTGGACGAGCGCAGGGAGACGTCCACGAGGCGGTCGGGGGTGGCGGTCGTGCAAGTGGTGGTGGCGGTGATATCGCCGGTCTCGCCGTGCGCGAGGGCCTTGGCGGTGTAGGTGTGGCCGTAGCCGAGGGGTTCGGCGCTGGTCCAGCCGCGATGGTCGGGGGCCGGAATGCCCGGAAGTACCCGGCCGGTCTCGTCGACCCATTCGACCGAGGTCAGGGTGCCGTCGGTGACGGTGACCGTGCCGGGCCGCCGGGGCAGGACGTCGGCCGCGCCGGGCGGGGGATCGAATCGGATGGCCGCGGGGACGGGCGGTTTGGCGGGTTTGCGCTCCTCGCTGCCGCATCCGGCAAGCACCAGCCCGCCCGCACCGGCGAACCCGAGTAGTAGCTCACGACGTCGCAGTCCCACCGCGTGCCTCCCATCGGGTTACTGATCTTGGTACTCAGCCTGGGCCATGACCTCCGATCCCGCCACGCCGACGAGCCGGGTCTGCATCGATCCGTCGTCCAACCGACACCATTCCTCGACCATGCGCGGCCCGCCGCCCACGCGCCCGCAGGGCCGCCCAGAGCGGAGTGAGCAGGCCGCCGCGCCACGCGTTCTCCTCGAAGCGGATGCCGAAGCTGTTGAGCGCCATGCACAGGGTCTCGTAGTTGGCGACGATGACGAGGATGTCGTGGATCTGCCAGGTGGTGAAGCGGACGGTGAGCCGCTTCCAGGTGTCGTCGCCGACCCGGCGGTAGATCTGCAGGTCGTCGACGGCACACAGGACCAAGCGCTGATCCTCGGACCAGCCGGAGTCCTCGGGTCCGGCGGCGACGCGGTCGATCTCGGCGGGGGACAGGCCCGCGAATTCGGCGGCGCGGCCATGGTGGCCGCGGTGGTATTGGGAACCCGCGTTCCAGGTGGCGCGCAGGGTGACCAGTTCGCTGAGGTCGCGGGCGAGGCGGACCGCGCCCGCGCGGGCGACGAAGGGCAGCAGCGTGGTGAACGTGACCGGACTGCGGCCGAACATCGCGACACCGTCCACCGAGCCGCCACCGTTGAGCGCCCCGATGACGCTGGAGAACCAGCGGTAGACCGCCCCGGCCTCACCCGGCCCCGGATTGGGCAGGCGTGGCGTCTCGGGCAGTAGCCAGCGGGGATGCTCGGTGGTGCGTCCCGCGCGCAGCGGCACCACCTCGGCGGGCTGGTCGAGGTCGCGGTCGAAGCTGTTGGCCAGCAGGGCGATCGCGGTGTAGACGCCGACCAGGAAGCAGAGGTCCACGCGCTGGGGCGGGGTGAGATCCAGTGCGGCCCAGGTGTCGTCGGAGAGATAGCGGTCGCGGTACAGCTCGTCGACGGCCAGCAGCAGGGTGCGTTGCCGGGGCGTCCAGCGCGGATCCGCCGGGCCGTTGATCACCAGCTCGGATCGATTGTCGTGCAGGTGATTCCACACGGCCGTGCCGCCCGAGAGCCAGGCGGTGCGCTGGGCGGCCAACCGGCAGTCGGGGGCCTCGAGTTCGGTGAAGCGGATGCCGCGCAGGATCCGTCCGATACCTTGCCGGTACGCCTCGCCGCGAACGACCTCCGGGCCGATGCGCCAGGCGCTCATGAGGCGCGTCCGGGGGCGCGGCGCACCTGCTTGCCGACGAACTCCGAGAGATGGACGGCCACCGGCTCGGGAACACCGTCGGGGCGGCGGTCCGAGGACAGTGCGACATCGCAGTGCAGATACCCCGGAATCCAGTGCGCGTCTTTGGGATACACGTCGAGGAAGCGGATGACGTCGGTGAAGCTCGCCTCGCCCATGAGATTGATGTACGGCAGCTTCGCCGCGCCGGGCTCATGGCGCAGCGGCGCGAGCGAACCGGTGCGACAGCCCAGCGCGGCGGGCGCGACGTCGAGGGTTTCCCGGACGGCGAAGTAATCCTCGAAGACATTCAGTTCACCTCCCGCCAGGATGCGGGCGAGCTCGGTGATATCGGCGAATTCCCCTGCCGTGCTGTCGCATTGGTCGAAGTTGCGCCAGGTGTAGAGGTGGTCGCGGGAGGTCGGGGCGTGGCGCGGGGTGACGCCCATCCCCGCCTGCCGCAGCGCGCCCAGCACCGGCCTGCCCGCCGCCCCTTCCGGCAGCGGCCAGGTGCACGGCGCCACCGGACCGTCCAGACTGCCGCAGTTCATCGACAGGACACCGAGAGTCGGCGCGGTGTGCGCACTGGCGATCAGACCCAGCGCGGCCCGGTTGGTCAGCCGCAGCTTCCGGTGATCCGGCCCCAGCCCGGCGAACTGACGCCAGGTCCGCGAGGCCGCCGCGCGCACCGCCAGCGCCGCGGTGCCGCGCTCCGGAATCAGGCTCAGCACATCGGATTCCGCGTGCGGCGCGAGCACGGCGGCAGTGGCGACGGCGGCCAGCATCGCGAACATCTCGGGAACCCTGACCGGACGCACGGCCACACTGCCCGGAATCAATCCGCGGCGAATCGCCTTGGGTACCAAGGTATCGACGAGCCGGCTCGCGGAGGATGCTGCCGCACCGAGGCGCGGCCGCTGCGATCGCAGCCGGAACACGTCCAGATTGGTCACCGTGTCGAGCGCGATGAGCCCCGCGACCTGCTCGTGCCCCGGCCGTCCCGCGAAATCCCATCCCGCATACGTCCCGGCCTGGAATCCGCCGAGCGAATGCCCGCCCAGGAACAGCTTGCCGCCGCGCACATCCGGATCCGGGATCTCGGCGCTCACCACCGCATGGGTGTCGGCCACCACCTGCGCCATCCCGAAGTCGGCCAGGAACCGCAGGTCGCGATTGCGGCGGAAGCCCGGGAACCGCCGCCCGCCGACTTCGCGCCCGCGATAGTAGTAATCGAAGGCCAGCCGATGATCGCCCTCGGCCAGCGCCACCGGAATCGGGCTGTGATCCTCGAGCGCGTTGGGTCTGCGGTCCAACGACCAGAATTCGGCCCGCACTCCCGCCGCGAGCAGCCGCCGGACGGTATTGCAACCCACCGGCTGCATCGACCGCGCCCCCGCGATCGCCCCGGGCAGCATCACGATGATCGCGTCCGCTGATGCCGGATCATCCGGCGAGTCAACGGGTTTGATCCGAAGATGCCTCAGCTGGTCGAACTCGGGCGGATGCGGCCACCGCCCCTGCGGCACGGGCGCGCGATAGGTGACCGCGCTCAACCGCAGCCCATCCTCGATCTGCAGCACCTGTTCGGACCGGTCCACGGCGACAAGTTGATTGACCACCTCCCCACGGTAGGAGATTGTCTGAGACAGGCTGGACATACCGCGTGATCTGGCGCGAATAGTCCATCTCTCGGCAGTTTGTGGCAAAGCCGTCCGTGATCCACTTGCGCCAGTGCTGAATACTTCGAGAGATGGCCGCACCGACCCTGTTCACCACTCCGCTCCTGCACCGCCTGCGGAGCTGCGAGCGCATCCTGATCGCCGGTGCCGGAGGCGGTTTCGACCTCCTGAGCGGCCTGCCCCTGGCCTTCGCACTCCAGGAACGCGGCCAGCGGGTCTTCCTGGCGAACCTCACCTTCACCCCCGTCAATCGCACCGGCGCCCGCGAGGTGCTCCGTGGGCTGTACGAAATCGACGCCGACACAACCGGATCCACTCCTTATTTCCCCGAGAAGCACCTCGCGGTCTGGCTGCGCGACCACGGCCACTCCGATCGCGTGTACCTGATCCGCAAGGGCGGCCCCGCCGATCTGCGTGCCGCCTACGCCCGGCTGGCCCGCGACCTGAACCCGGTCCACCGAGCTGTTCATCAATCCGTTGATGTCGATGGTCTGGTCGTTCGAACTCGACGCGGTGGCCAGTCGGGTCCGCTACCGCAACGAAATCGCCAGCACTACAACGCCATTCGAAGTATCCGCCGCGATCGAAGCTTTTCGCGACACCATTCCGCTGCGTCCGCATCGCACGATTCCGGCCTGACGCGCCGGGCGGTCATTCGCTATATGAGGGCCAGTTCTCGAGGGTCCGGTGCAAGGCGTCGACGATGTTCGGCCACGAGTCGGCGGGGGAGCGGGAGTGTGCGAAACCGCCGGCGCTCTCGAGGGTCGCGAAGCCGTGAAAGGTGCTGCGCAGCAGGCGCGCCGCGTCCAGGCTCTCGGCCTCGCCGAGGCCGTAGCCGCGCAGGACGGCCGAGGTCAGTTCGATACTGCGCAACAGTGCGGGCTCATCGGCCACCTCGGCGGGATCCATGCGAATCTGTGTGGCCGCGTACCGTTCCGGGAACTCCAGCGCGTAGGACCGGTAGGCATCGGCGAACGCCACCAGCGCGTCCTTCCCCGACCGCCCGGCCACCGCCGCACCGATCCGATCATTGAGCTCGCCGCTGGCCAGCAATGCCACCCGCACCCGCAGATCATGCAGATTGCGCACATGCACATAGAGGCTCGGATCCTTCACCCCGAACCGCTTGGCCAGTGCCGACAACGTGACCTTCGGAAACCCGATCTCATCCGCGAGCTCGGCGGCCCCGCGCACCACCCGTTCAGTGGTCAGACCAGCCCTGGGTGACACGCCTGCCTCCTTCCTAGGGTCATCACGGTCGATCCTAATGATCATAGGACTTGGGCGATCGACGCCGAGGCGGCGACGTCGAGTGGCGTGCCACTCGATGCCACGCCGCGCCGCGCCGATTCGCGCACGATGCCCACGTATCCGGTGTGCGCGGTGAAACAGGAACGGGGTTCCCGTCTTTCGGGGGATGGCCGCCGGGATACAGACCTGTCTCGGGGCGAAGGCGCCGGTTGCGTACACTGGCGCCACCGGGTCGGTCGGGACCTGCGCGGAAGGAAGTGGAGAAGTGGTGTCGGCGCGACGCGAGCAGATCCTCGACGCGGCACGCGATCTCATCGTGCGCGACGGGTTCGCGGCGGCCAGCATGCACGCCATCGCGCGGGCGGCCGGGGTCACGCGGCCGGCCCTGTACGGCGAATTCGGGGATCGCGACCAGCTTTTCGCGGCTCTGCTGGATCGCGAGGAAGAGAAGGTCATGGAGCTCGTGGAGGCGTCCATGCCGGAATTCCCGCCGGGGGCGGATCCGCTGGAATTCGCGGGTCGGCTCGCCGATGTCTATCTGGAGCTGGTGCTGTCCGCGCCGCAGAGCTTCCGGTTCGTCCTCATGCCGCCCGAGGGCGCGCCGCCGGGGACCTCGGAGCGGGTGGAACAGGGGAAGGCCGCGATCCGCGACCGCAGCCGGATGCTGATCACCATGGCGGCCGCGGTGCAGGACCGCGAGGTGGATGCCGAACTGCTCAGCCACGCCGCGCTCGCGGTGAGCGAGACCGCCGCACGCCTGGTGCTCGACCCGGGGCAGGCGGGCGACCGCGACGAGGTCTCGCGGACCCTGCGCTGGCTGGCGCGCCGCGTCGTCGGCGGCCCCAGCGTCGGAACTACCGAGGGCCGGGCCGCCGGAACCGCTGGCGGCCCCATCGCCGGAAGCCGGGCGTGACATGGCGAACCCGAAGACCGCACCGGCCAAACGCCGCTACGCCAAACGACTTTCACCCGCCGATCGGCGCGAGCAACTCCTCGACACCGCCATGGGCATTGTCGCCGAGAGCGGTTTCGCCGAGGTGAGCATTGCCGCCGTCGCCGATCGCGGCGGCGTCACCCGCCCGGTCGTGTACGACTCCTTCGGCAGCCGGGACGAACTGCTGGACCAGCTCATCCAGCGCGAGACCGGCCGCATGGGCGCGGCCGTGCACCGCGCCATGTCCGAACTCGCCGACCCCGCCGGCCGGGATACCACCACGGTGCTGCGCGCCGCGCTCGACCGCTTCCTCGCCGAGGTGCGCGCCATGCCCGGCACCTGGCGGCTGGTGTACTTCCCGATCGACGGCGTCCCCCCGGCGCTGCGCGACCGCATCGCCACCGCCCGCGACCACCTGCGAATCCCCTTGCGCCAGGCCCTGAACGACTGGCTGGCCGAACACCCGGCCACCGCCGCCGAGGTGAACCTCGACGTCCTGGTGCGCCTGGTGCAGGGCCTGATCCAAACCGGTGCCCGCCTGATCCTCGACGATCCGGACCACTTCGACAGCGCCCGCATCCTCGGCCTCGTCGACTACGTGTTCGCCGAGAAGGACTGACGCCGGGCGGCTACGCCTCCACGTCGGCCACCAGGATCGGCGTCAATCGGGTGAAAAGCCGTGCGGGCTCCGGCAATTCGGCCGCGCCCGCCGCATCCAGCACCCGCGGCGCGCTGAACTTGCGGGTGCGGCCGCGATAGATCGTCTCGCCCCCGTTCGCGGCCAGCACATTGCGCACCCAGTCGGCTTTGCTGCCGTAGGGCAGCGGCACGATGAGCAGCCCGTCGCGGTAGGCGGCCACGACCGGAGTCCGGTACGGCGCACCGGACTTGCGGCCCAGATGCCGAATGACGGAGTAGGGCGGCACCCTTCCGGCGGTGACGCCCTGGACCCGATTGGTGACGAGCTTGTTGAACCGCGGCAGCCAGCCGGGCGCGATGCCGTCACCGCTGGCCGGATCGCGCAGCCAGCGCGCGGGCCCGCGCCGCCACATGGCCGGTTCGGGTTCGATGCCGTGGCTGAGCAGCAGCATGGCCAGCATCTCGTAGTGGCCGACCAGCATGCACAGATCCACCGTCTGCGCCTCGGACAGCCGCGCCCGCAGCAGCGGCCAGGTCTCGTCGGAAATCATGCGGTCGGAATGCAATTCGTCGACCGCGCGCAACAGCACGCGCTGATGATCGGTCCAGCCCGGAGCCTCGGGCCCGGCGGTGACCCGCTCGACGGTCTCCACCGAGATACCGCTGAACCGGGCCGCGAACACGTGGTGGTGCCATTCGTAGCGCACACCGGCGTTCCAGGCGGTGCGCAGCGTGGCCAGCTCGCAGTCGACCCGCGAGAGGCGGCTGAAGGGAACCACCTTCAGACCCAACGGCATATAGCCCCAGAACATCAGGGGACTGCGCCCCATCAGCTCGAGCACCTTGATGCGGCCTCCGCCGCCGAACAGTCCGCCCAGCCGGGCCACCAGCCAGGTGCTCGGTTCGGTGCGCCGGAATTCGCCGAGTCCGGGAATGCGGTCGAGTGCCGTGACCCGCCAGTGCGGTGACCCGTCGGTCGGCACGGCGACATCGGGTTTCAGATTCATCATTACCTCCCGGAACGGATTTCAGCACCGGTCTCGGCGGCCTGCTATGGCTTGTGCCGCCACGCAATTGACCGTCGCCGCCAGGGTGACCGGATACGATGGCCGGACTCGCCGCGAGAGCGGTATCGCGTCATGAACACTGGAGTTCGGCTTGACCGTCACCATCCGCCGGGTGCTTCGCCTGGCCGCCGTCGCGGTCCTGGCCGTGCTACCCGTCCTGCCCGCGGCCACGCTGGCGCCGCCGTCGCTCGCCGAGCCGGACCCGCTGCTGGGCGCGGGGACGCGAATCACGTTTTCCAGCACCGATGTTCACGGTGAGCCCATCACGGCCACCGGCACCGTCATCGAACCGATGGCACCGTGGCGCGGCCCGGGCCCGCGACCGCTGGTCGCCTATCTCGTCGGCACGCACGGGGAAGGAGCCCAGTGTGCGCCGTCCCGGCTGCTCACCGGACTGCTCCAATACACCCCGCCCCTGGATGTGATGGCCGAGTACGAACTTCCGTTCATGTACGCGCTGCTCGCGCAGGGCTACACGGTGGTGGTTCCGGACTACGCCGGTCTGGGCGCCCCCAACGCACCCAGCTACATGAACCCCGTCGCCGAGGCCCATGTCGCGATCGATGCCGTGCGCGCCGCCCAAAGACTGGGCCGCACAACGATTCCCGAGCCCGGGCCGGTGGTGTTCGCCGGGTACTCCCAGGGCGGTAACGCGGCCGGGGGAGTGGCCGAGCAATTGGCCGAATACGGACCGGATCTCGACGTGAAGGGCGTCAGTGTCGGCGCCGCCCCGGTGGATCTGTCCTCCTTCTTCGACCGGCTCGAGGGCGGGCTGTCGGCCGGATTGGTCGGCTATGCCCTCAACGCACTCGAAAGCGCCTACCCCGAAACCGTTCCGGCGCTCGCGGCGATCATCAATCCGGCCGGACGCGCCATGATGGCGGCGACCGCGACCGAATGCGTCGCCGAGACCACCCTGCGCTACGGCCTGCACCACACCACCGAGTGGACGGTATCGGGCCGTCCACTAGCGCTGGAGCTCACCGAAAACCCCGTCACCCGTGCGGCTCTCGACGAGCTGGCCCTCGGCCACCGCACCCCGGGCGTCCCCGTCGCCGTGCTCACCGGCACCAACGACGATGTCGTCCCGCCCGGTCCCGTGCGCGACCTCGCCGCCACCTGGTGCGGCCGGGGAGCCACCGTGGCGCTGACCGAAACCGGGCTGCCGCCACTGGCTCCCGGCTCGATCCTCGGTCACAGCCTCAATCTGCCGGTCACCTTCTTCGGCACCACGCTCGGCTGGATCGAGGATCGATTCACCGGCAAACCGGCCCCCTCCACCTGCGGATAGCGCTCGGGCACCCGGGACCTCCTCAGGCCCCGGGGAATCCGGGCGGCAGGGGTGCGAAGGCGGCCATGAACCGCGGCCCCGCCGGCAGTCCCCGCAACAGCGCGCTGGTCCACGCGCCGGCCGGCAGCCACCCGGTCACCGCATTGACGATGTGCTCGGGCACCGGCACGGTGGCGAAGCGCAAGTCCGCGCCGCGATCCCAGTAGGACTGGACCGTCGGCAGCACCACCTCGGCGGGCGGGATCAACTCATCCCACAGCCCGTGCCACCACAGCACCGGGGTATCGGGGATGTAGTGGCCGAGGCTGTTGTCCCGCAACACCTTCACCACCTCCGGATACGACTCCAGCGACTTGCCCGGCTGGTAGTAATCGCTGATCGGCCGCCACATCCCGGTCAGCGCCGCGGTCGCATAGCAGCGGTGCTGCATGTCCGCGACGATCTGCTGACCCTCGGGGGTGAGCAGTTCCGCGGCATCGAACGCGTCCGGATACTCCCGCGACAGCGAGACGAACCCGAGCCACATGGTGAAGTTGCTGATGCCGGTGACGCCCGGCTCCTCCTTGGTGGCGTACTTCGCCTGCTCCATCAGATTGGCGGGCGTCCCGCCGATGCTGGTGCCCAGCAGCCGCACATCCGGCGCGTAGGTGGCGCGCAACTCGGCCGCGCGGATCGAGGCCGAGCCGCCGCCGGAATACCCGTACAGCGCGATCCCCGAATCCGTGAGCCCCAGTCCCGCATCGTTTTTCATCGCCCGCAGGCTGTCGAGGACCATCTTGCCCTCGGCATAGGTGTTGAAGGTGTTGAACTTGCCGTCGAAGTCGGGCACGTTGATGGCGAAGCCCTGCATCAGCCAGTAGATCGCCAGCGCCGACTCCTTCATGGTGCCGACCTGCAGCGTGTGCGACGGATTGCACGAGGAGTCGGTGGAGTCGATGGCCTCCTGGAACGACACCACCGGCCGCGCGCTGCCCTGCCACGGAATGCCCGGCACGATCACCGTCGTCGCGGTGACGATCGGATTGCCGTGCACATCCTCGGACCGGAACAGCAACTGCTTGGTGTACACCGGGAACGGCAGCCCCAGCAGCCGGGTCTGCACCTCGCGCGAGCGCACGATCTGACCCGGCGCATAGGCGTCCAGGTCGGCCGGATCGTCGTACCAGGGATCCTGCGACGGCACCGGAACGGGCAGCGCCTGATAGATCTGCGGCTCACTCGGCAGCTGCGGTAGCTGATTCTGATCCGGCGGGAACACCGGAAAACCCGGATCCGCCTGCGCCACACCGGTACCCACCGCCATGCACGCGGCCGCCAAGGCTACGGTCAGCCGCCGCCGGGACTTGCTCATTCCATCCTCCGAATCGCCCTTGATTCGTGCGGCCGCCCTCACACGCGCACCGCATCTGGGTTCCAGCTCACAGGAAACCGCTGCTCAGCACTACTGACAGGCGGCTAAGGCGGCGGCGGTGCGGTTTGTGCACGTGCACAGGCGGAGGTTTCGGTCAGCCATTGCGACAGTACGGGCGGTACGTCAACTGGGGGAGGTACTGCTTCCAGCGGTCCTCGTTCCAGAACTCGCCCGTCACCGAGCAGATGCGGTCGACGGCGTGCTGCGTATCGAGATCCCAGAGGAAGAAGGTGCCTTCGGTGGTGATGGCGGCGAGCCGGTCGTTGTCGGCGACGACCACCGAGTCGTCGCTGTATCCGCCCGTGGGGGTCAAGGTCGCCAATTCCGCGGGATGGGCTCGGTCGCGGAGGTCCCACAGTCTGATGACGCCGTCGAAGCCGTGGGCGAGCAGGGTGCGGGAATCCGGAGTGAAGGTGAAGCCCCGCAGCGCGGGGATTTTCGCCGCGACCGGTTGCCCCAGCCGCTGCGGTTCGCGGGGGTCGCTGATATCCCACAGTTGGAAGGTGCTCTTGCCCGAGACCACCATGGTGCGCAGGTCGGGCGCGAAGTCGACGATGGACCGCTCGCTCGTGGGACGCCGCAGCAATTCGGCGATCCGGCTCGGATGGGATCGCTCGGCGATGGACCACAGGGTGGTCACCGACTCCGAATGTCCGGCCTCGCCGATGGTTTCGGTCTCGATCAGGGTCTTGCTGTCCGGACCGAATTCGAAATCGGCCTTGTCCGGCACCTGGATCGGGTCGCCGAGCGGCGTCGTGCGCGGTGGATCGGTGAAGTCCCACAGCCGGAGCAGCCGGTGGTCGTCGACGGTGACCATGGTCCGGAAGTCCTTGCTGATGGCCCACATTCGCAGTGAACCGGCATCGGGAATCGGCCCCTCCCCGCGTATACGGACGGCGGCGGGATCGGACAGGTCGACGACCGACATCGACGTTCCCCGCAGGCTCTGTTCCAACAGTACGGTGCCGTCCGGCGAGAGCTCGCCGACTTCCGTCTCCGGGGTGGTGCGATACTCGGCGATCCTCTTGGGCGACTGCGTATTCCGTACGTCCCAGAGGGTGGTGACGCCCAGCCGCGGTGACCCGATCGCCAGTCTGCTACCCCCGGCCCGGAAGACCGACATATCGTTCGAGCCCGGCAGGGCCGGGATCAGCGCGGATGGCAGCGACCACGTGTGGAGCTCACCGGTGGACGCGCCCGCGAGCAGGTGGTGCCCGTCGGCGGTGAACGCGACCGCGCGCGGGGCGGCGTAGCACTCGAACGAGTCCGTGCCGGACGCGGCGCTCCCCACACCGGAACGGCAGGTGCCCGGGCTCGTGGACAGCCCGTCGACCAGCAGGGTCGGATCCGCCGGATCGGTCACGTTCCAGACGGTCACCGCGGCGCCGACGGCGGTCGCCAGGCTGTGGCCGTCGGGTGCGAAGTCCAGATCCGAGATGCCGCCGTGGTCGATCTCGCGGCTCGCGGACATGCGCGGGTGCGCCGGATCCGCGAGATCCCAGAGTTGCACGATGGCATGCGATCCCGCCTCGGGCGTGATCCCGACGGCCAGCACCGCGCTGTCGGCACGGAAGGCGAGGGAGGTCGGGCCGCTCGGGGCGGAAGACGATTCCGGTGCGGTGGCGAAGTCGGGAACCAGGAGCGTGGGATCGTCCGGGCGGGTGAGGTCCCACAGCTGGATCGAGGCGGTGCGGGCGGCTCCGTTCCGGTCGATGCGCGCGAGCAGGCGGCCGTTCGGGCTGAAGCGGAACGCGCTGACTCCGCTGAGCGAGCCCCGATCATGCAGCGGCCGGTCCGCCCGCCGCACCGGTGTGCCCGGATTGCTCACATCCCACAGGGTCAGCAGGTTGACGGACTGCGTCGCGAGCGTGCGGCCGTCGGGGGCGAAGGTCACCTCGGTCGGGTTCGAGTCGGTCGGCAGCTGAGCCAGCCGGCGCGGCGTGGCGGGGTTCGAGATATCCCAGAGCGTGACAACATGATTCGCGTTCAGCTGGTCGCCGCTGGGCACCAGCGTGGCGTCCGCGGTGGCCAGCAGAGGTGCGGCCGGATCGAGGGCCACGTCGCCGACGCCCTCGATCCGGGCTCCCGATGGGCGCGGGTGCTGCGGGTCGGTGGTGTCCCACAGCCGCAGGCCGCCTTGGAGATCCACCGAGGCGAGGGTCCGTGTGTTCGGCTGGTACGCGATCCGCGAAACAGCCTGCGTGTGGGCGGGCGTGACCGACAGGAGCGGCGCCGCCTGGGACTGGAGCAGTCGCGAGCGCACGGCCGGATCGCCGGGCCGAAGCTGCCAGGCGACCAGATTCAGTTGCGCCGCCAAGGAGGGATCCGACTGCCGCGCTTGATCGGCCGCCGCCAGCACCGCGGTGAAATCGCTGTCGGCGCGCCGCTGATCGGCCAGCCGGATCTGCGAGTACAGGCCGACGCCCAGGACGAGCAGCACCACGCCGAGCAGGGCCAGCGTCAGCCGGAGGCGTCGGGAGCGGCGGCGGCCGGTGTCGACGGCCGTCACCGACCGGGTCAGGAATTCTTGTGCCAACGGCCCGACCGGTGGTGGGTCCGCGTGCTCGCGGGCGTTCTGCAGGCGGGGGCCGCGGTACAACAGGGATGAATCCCGTTCCTGGGCGGCCCATTCCGCGGCATCGGATTCCAGGCGCTGGCGGGCCAGGTAGCCGACGCGGTCCTCGTCGATCCAGCCGCGCAGCCGCGGCCAGGCGGTGAGGACGATCTCGTGGGTGAGGGTGACCGCGTCGGCGTCGAGGGTGAGCAGGCGGGTGCGGGGGAGCAGTTCCAGTGCGGCGGTGGCGGCTTCGGGATCGTCGGTGCGGGCCAGCAGGTCCTCGCGGGTGACGGTGCGGCGGGTGTCGCGCGCGTCCTGGCTCACGGTGACCAGGCCGAGCAGCATGGTGCGGGCGGCCCGCTGTTGGTCGGAAGACAGTTCGTTCCAGGCGTATTCGGCGGTCTCGGCGACCGAGCCGACCACTCCGCCCGCGGTGCGATAGCCCGCGATGGTGAGGCGGCGGCCTTCGCGATGCTGCCAGGTGGCGGCCATGACATGCGAGAGCATGGGCAGCGCGCCCGGATCGTAGGTGCGGCGGCCGGGATGGTCGGTGGCGCCGCACAATTCGGTGGTGATGAGCTCTTCCAGGCCGGGCTCGAGATCGAGGCCGACCGCCCGGGCCGGGCCCGAAACCGCTTGCGAGAGTTCCTCCATGCGCAGCGGGCCGAGCAGATAGCCGCGGTGTTCCAGGGCGTCCTGGAGGATGAGGTGGTTGAGGCAGTGCGCGTAGAAATCGGCGCGCAATGCCACCACCACGGCGATCGGATCGTCGGTGCGGCGGGCCGCGGCGTCCAGGACGGTGAGGAACAGGTCCCGTTGGCGCTCATCGGAACCCGCGGTGAACAACTCCTCGAGCTGGTCCACGATCAGTAGTCGGCGCGGGCCCTCGGGTCGTGGGGCAAGGGCCGCCAGGAGTGCGTCCTCGGTGGCCGCCTCGGTGCCCGGCCGCCCAAGCGCCGTGAGTAGCGCGGTGCACGGATGCGCGCCCGGCGTCAGCGTGGTGCTCTCCCAATCTGCCAGCGCCGGGCCCAAACCCGCGGCGAGCAGCGAGGATTTCCCCGCTCCGGAGGCGCCGACCACGGCCACCACACCCTCGGCCGAGCGCACGAGGGCGCTCAGCTCGGCCACGGCGCGCGCTCGCCCGAAGAACAGCCCCCGATGCTCGGGCCCGTAGGAGCTCAGCCCTTGATACGGGCAGGCGGCCTCGGTGTCCGCTTCCGGATTCCATGTGGTCGCGGCCTGCCAAATCCGGTGCCACTCCGCACGATCGGCGAGTGGGCGCGGCAGTGGTTCGCCGGTCTTGCGCGCCAGCTCGACCAGCACCAGCACCACCGGCAGCAGCGATTCGAAGCGGGCCGGGACATTGCGCCCCGCCTTCCAATCACTGATGCGCTGCGCCGAAGCCGCGCCCGTCCGCGTGGCCGGGACCGCGCCCGGCCGGGTGCCGCGCGCGGCGCGCATCCGCTCCTCGGCCGCGTTGGCCACCCGGCGCAGCGTCGGATTCCCCGCCGCCGCATACAGTTCGGCGAACCGCCGCGCGAATGCCGCCCGCGGTGACCGCGACCGGCCGTCCTCGACGTCGTCAGCGACCATACCCGCCCCCATCCCCGATCGGTCCCCGACAGTATGCGTCGCGAATCCACGGTTAAGCGAATTACCCGCCGAACCACGAAGATTCACGGTGGGTGCAGACCGCGAAGTCTGTCAACGCCCGGCAAGCCATGCCCGAGATCGGTCGCGACGGCCCTGACATCGCGGAATGGACTACGAAAACAGGCCGGATGTAACTGTTTCGGCAGGAATGAGAACGCCAGCAATTGCCGGGTACATAGCGTGCAAGCCGGGCGAGACCCGGAGGTTAGTAGACAAAGAAAGTTACGACCATGCGTAGAGCAACGGCGCTCTTCGCCGCACTAGTGTTGGCCATCCTCTTTTCCACCATGACACACCTCACGGCTCCGAAGGCCAATGCCGATGACTGCACCGGCGTTTGGACGATCGGCATCGGCGGGCTGGGCGACAATACCTCGTCGACCTTCGCCCCCTTTGTGAACCAGCCCGTGGGTTACAACTCCGCCGACCCGATGTCGGGGTTGAACGAACTCAACCGGCTGTTCTGGCAGCATCGCGACGAATGCCCCGGCGACCACATCAAGCTCATCGGGCACAGCGAAGGCGCGGGAATCGTGCACGCCTGGGTCACCGCACACCAGGATGCCGATAACGCGAATGCCATTCTGCTGTCGGATCCCAAGCGGGCCGCGGGCCCGGGTTGGGCGGGCCTGTCCTCGACTCCCGGCAGCGGGATCATCGGCTATCCCCTTGCGGGCGTCGATGATTGGTTCGGCGGCTTCCCGGTTGTGACGGTGTGCAACCATGACGACCAGATCTGCGACACCTCGGCCGGCTGGTGGGGTTACCTCTTCGGGGGAGCGCATACTCGTTACGATTTCAATGTCTGGGACTACGGCGACTGGGATTCCGGCGTCTGGTACTGGTAATCCATTGCATCCGAAGGGGATCAGTAGCCGAAAGGCACTGGTCCCCTTTGGCTGAATCCATGACCCAGCGAAGTGCACACGGCCGAACCATTGAAGGTGATCTGACAGGTCGCGCCCGCGTGGGTGACGGAGAACTGCGGGTCGTGCCCGCTCACCTGGGCGATGGCCGCCAATCCCGGATTTCCGCCCGGCAGCGTGTGGCTGCCGTTGGAATTCCACTCCGGATGCGCCGGCGTGGCGGTCGAATCGATGACTATGGCAGGCACATTCGGGAACGGGACCTGTGCTCCGGCGTACAGCACATTCATCACCGCGGCCGGAGCGGCCAGATCGCAACCCACCACACCGTTGCCCGCAATCGAGCAGTTCCACCCGCCGAGCGCGAAATACACGGCGTCGCCGACCTGAACCGGACCGCCCGCGTCGTCGGCGTGCGCGCCGCCCGCGCCGAACATTCCGGCAACTATCCCGAGGATTCCCCCGCAAACCCATGCGGTAGTGACTTTCACAGTCCTGGACACGGCATCTCCCTGATGCGCAAAAGAGGTTATGCGGCCAACGCGGCCATAGAGAAAACGTATCACTTTACGGCGCACAGACGGCAGATCTGTCGAGGGGGCTAACACAATTTCTTGCCCCTTCGGCGGGTGAATGGCCTCGGATTGGGCGACTGCCCAGCAGATTTGATTCGCTCTGCGAAGGAATATCCCGGCCGGGGGCGGCTCAAACCTTCAAACCGTTGCGGGTGACGTAGAAGACATGGAATGCGATCAGTGTTCCCAGAACGGCGAGCCATTGCAATGTCGTCGCCAGCGGAACGGCATCCAGGGGAAGGGAATAGGCGAGGGCGACGCGAATGACGGCATCCAGGGTGAACCCCGCGCCCCAGACCGCGGTGAGCACGCGCAGATGGTGGCGGAAGCGGGAATCGGTATCCCAGCGGGCATCCCATTCCCGGTATCCGGCCTCGCCGATTTTCACGGTGACAATGGTGCGGGCCAGGCTACGCATCATGGGCCGCTGGGTGAACAGCGTGGCCAGGATCCAGAGGCCGACCGCGCCGAAGAGCCAGGCGTCGCGCACCAGCAGGGTGCGCGGGTCGCCGGTGATCACCGAGACGGCGGTGCCGATGACGATCATGGTGAGGGTGAACAGCGCGACCGCGTCGACGCGGCGGTGGCGCAGGGCGTCGTAGGCGAGGAACGGCAGGGTCAGCAGGGCCGGGGCGATCAGGGCGGCCCAGGGACTGACCCCGGCCGCGCGCAGACCGTAGTACGCGCCGATCGGCAGCAGCAGCTCCACGAGCACCTGGCGGGCGATATGTCTGCGCAGGGCGGCGCGCTTCTGGGTGGCGGTGCGGTCGGCGGGGACGGACTGGGCGGCGGTCGGGTGCGTCATGATCAGGCGTCCTTGCGGGTGGCGCGGTCGAAGAGGTCGGCGAGTTCGCGCGCGGTGGCGGCGGCGTCGAAATTCGGATCGGTGGCCTTGCGGGCAATGGCGGCGTCCAGGGATCCGCGAATGGCCATCACCATGACGACAGGATCGAATTCGCGAAATACGCCGTCGCGCTGGCCCGCTCGCAGAATCTCGGCCTGGGTGGCGGAGACCGAACCCAATTGGTCGAGCAGGCCGAAAAGGTGGGGATCGTCGGTCCCGGCATTGGCGGCGATATTCGACAGCGCCCGCAGATGTTTCGGATATTCGTCCACGAGAGCGAGATTCGCGGAGAAGAAGGCGAGCATGCGACCCCGGTAGCCGGATTCGGCGTCGAGTTTGGCGCTGATGAATTGGGCCGACACGGTCATGATGCGGGTGACCACCTCGCGAATCAGATCGCCCTTCCCCTGGAAGTGGTAGGAGATCATGCCGGTGCTGGAGAGCCCGGCCTGCTTGGCGATCTTGGCGAACGAGGCATTGGCGTAGCCCTGGTCGGCGATGACCTCGATGGCCGCGTCCACGATCTGCGCGCGCCGGGCCGTCTCGGTGAACGTCCGCTCCGACTCTTGCTTGCTCGAGTTGAGTCTTGCTTGCATGAGCAAAACGGTACGCGGGTTTGCTCAACCGAGCAAGAGATATCAACGCTGCTTGTAAGCCGAAAGTGTTAGCCGGTCGTGTGCCGTCGGCTGATGGACGGGACCGCCGCACACGGGATGGTCGAAGGCGACACGGTGACGCGACGGGCGTCGCCCCTGCGGCGAGAGGCATCGACATGATTCAGGCGCGCGGGCTCGGCAAGAGCTACGGGCAGACTCCGGCGGTGGACAATCTGTCCTTCGACGTGCGGCCGGGGGTGGTGACCGGCTTCCTCGGGCCCAATGGCGCGGGCAAATCCACCACCATGCGGCTCATGCTCGGACTCGATCACGGCAGCGGCCGGACCCTGTTCGACGGGCAGACCTACGCCGAGCTGACCGACCCGCTGCGCTCGGTGGGCGTGATGCTGGATGCTCGCGCGGTCCATCCCAAGCGGACCGCGATCGGACATCTGCGCATGATCGCCGCGGGTGCGGGGATCAGCGAGGGACGGGTCGAGCATGTGCTCGGGGTGGTCGGGCTGTGCGACGTCGCGGGTCGGCGGGCGGGCGGATTCAGCCTCGGCATGCAGCAGCGGCTCGGGCTGGCGGCGGCGCTGCTGGGCGATCCAGCCACGCTGATCCTCGACGAGCCCGCCAACGGATTGGATCCGGAGGGCGTGCGGTGGCTGCGGGATCTGCTCAAGGATCTCGCGCGCCAGGGCCGGACGGTGTTCGTGTCCTCGCATCTGCTCAACGAGATGGCGCATCTGGCGGATTCGCTCATCGTGATCGGCGCGGGCAAGTTGCTCGCCGCCGAATCGGTGGCCGAGTTCGTGGGCCGCAATTCCGCGCCGCGCATCGTGGCGCGCACCGATCGGCCGGAGGCGCTCGCGGAGATGCTGAGCGGCAATGGTTTCCGGGTCCAGATCGACGCCGGGGGCGCGGTGGTGATCGAGGGTGAGGACCGCCAGCGCGTGGCCATCCTCGCCATGCAGGCGGGCGTGCTGGTCACCGAATTGACCCAGGCGCGCACCAGTCTCGAGGACGCCTACTTCCACGCCACCGCCGACTCCGCCCAGTACCGCGGCCACGCCGCCTGATCCAGCTTCGCGGCCCCGCCGCCCGACCCTGACGGGAATTCCTCTCATGTACAACGCGATTCGCTACGAACTGACCCGGCTCGCCACCGTGCGATCCACCTGGGTGCTGCTGGCCGCGGGCCTGGCGCTGCAGGGCTTCATCGCCTACCTGTCCGCGGCCCGCGACTACGCGACGCCCGCCGAACAATTCGCGGCCTCGGTGCACGGGCTGCCGCTGGTCCTGGCCGCGCTGTTCGGTACCGCGGTGGCCGTCAACGCCTTCGGGCACGAGTACCGCTACGGCACCATCACCACCACGATGCTCACCGTGCGCCGTCCGGGCCGGGTGATGGCGGCCAAGGCGCTGACCGTCGGCGGGCTGGCCGCGCTCTACGGTGTCGCGGTGGTGGGCCTGACCGTGCTCGTGCAGGGCCTGGTCTCGACGCTGCCCAGCGGAACCTCGCATCTCATCTACGCTTTCGTCGGCGTCCCGGTGTACATGACGCTGGCCGCGCTGGCCGGTCTCGGGGTCGCGGCCATCACCCGCAACGCGACGGTGGCCCTGGTGGCGGCGATCGGGTTCCCGACCGTGGTGGAGACCGGGGGCGTGCTGGCCGGGCTGAGCCCGAAGCTCATGCCGTTCCTGTCCGCCGGGTTCGCGATGCAGCCGGGACAAATGAATCCGGTGCTGTCGATGCTGCCGCTGTTCGCCCTGGCCACCGGTTTGCTGGCGGCGGGTCTGGCGCTGCTCGCGCGCCGTGACGTGTGACGATCCGGCGACGACTAGGGTTGCCAGAGTGAGCAGGACGCGACGGATCGCCCGGGTGGGGCTCGATGTCGTGCTCGCCCTGTTGTTCGGTGCGATCTCGCTGTCGGAGGTGCACAGCTCCCCGTTCGGGCTGCTGCCCGCCGCGGCGGGACCGTACGTGTCGATCGCCGTCGCGCTGACCCTGGTATTCCGGCGCTACCGGCCGCTGCCGGTGCTGGCGGCGGGCGTGCTCGGAGAGGTGCTCGTCGGATCGGTCGCACCGCTGCTGCTGGCCGTTTTCACCGTCGCCGATCGCTGCGGTAATCGGCGACGGACGTGGTTCGGGGCTGCGGCCGCGCTGATCGCGGTCGCCATCCCCTGGGGTCAGGGCACGACGGTGCCACTGTTCCTGACGCGAACGGCCCTACTGGCGGTGGTGCTCGCGGTGCCGCTGCTGTTGGGGTTGTGGACCAGTCAGCGCGCGGAAACCATTGCCGCGCTGCGGGAACGCGCCGAACAGGCCGAGCGGGAGCGCGATCTGCGGGCCACGGCGGCGGTGGAGGCCGAGCGGTTGCGCATCGCGGGGGAGCTGCACGACATTGTGGCGCACCGGATTTCGCAGATCACCGTGCTGGCCGGGGCGCTGGAGGTCTCGGCCGACGGCAAGCCCGCCGAGATCGCGGGCACCATTCGCACCACCGGGTCGCGGGCGCTGACCGAGATGCGGGAGCTGCTCGGCATCCTGCGGGAACCGGCCGATGCGGTGGCCCAAGGGAATTCGGTCGCCCAGGGAAATTCGGCGGCCCTGGGAAATTCGGCGGCTCACGGGAACGCGGCCGCCCAGCGGGATTCGGCGGAGCGGGTGCCGCTGCGCCCGGCACCGGATCTGGGATCGATCCCCGAACTCGTCGCCGAGGCCGTGGCGGCAGGGCAAACGGTGGACCTGACCATGCCGATCGAACTGCCCGAGGTGGCAGGACCCGTGGGCCGGGCCGCATACCGGATCGTCCAGGAGGCGTTGACCAATGCCGCCAAACATGCGGCGGGCGCGGAGGTGCGGGCCGCCCTCACGGTGGTCGACGGGGTACTGGATGTCGATGTCCGCAACGGGCGTGGCGACCACACTCCGCTGGCGGCCGAGGGTTCCGGCTTCGGCCTGCTGGGGATGCGAAAACGGGTCGAACTCGCCGGTGGCAGCCTGCATTCCGGGCCGCTGGCGGGCGGCGGGTACGTGGTGCACGCGACATTTCCATTGCACGCGGTGGACGAATGACGGTGGTCGATGGATGGCAGCGGTCGACGAATGACAGCGGTTGGCGAATACCGATGGTTGACGGATGGCAGCGCTGGGCGAATGCCGGCGGCGGACGAATGACGATGCGGTGAGGGAGGTTTCGTGATCCGGGTGGTGCTGCTCGACGACGAGGAGCTGGTGCGCTCCGGCATAGCCATGATCCTCGAGGCCGGTGGCGGCATCGAGGTGGTGGCCCAGGACGCCGACGGCCGCGCCATCGTCGACCTCGTCCACAAGCATCACCCGGACGTCGTCGTCACCGATATCCGCATGCCGCACGTGGACGGCCTCGAGGTCACCCGCCGCGTCCGCGCCCTCCCCGACCCACCCGCCGTCGTCGTCCTGACCACCTTCGGCCTCGACGAATACGTCTACGCCGCACTGGAAGCCGGCGCCGCCGGCTTCCTGCTCAAGGACACCCCGCCCCGCGAACTCGCCCGCGCCGTCGAGGTGGTCGCCGCGGGCGACGCGATCCTCGCCCCCGCCATCACCAAACGCATGCTCACCGCCTTCACCCAGGGCCCCGGCGCCCAACAACCCGACGCCCTGGCCCAACTCGACCACCTCACCGACCGAGAACGCGAGGTAGCCCTGGCGGTAGCCACCGGCGCCGGCAACGCCGAAATCGCCCGCACCCTCCACATGAGCGAATCAACCGTCAAGGTCCACATCAGCCGCATCATCGCCAAACTGACCCTCGAAAACCGCACCCAGATAGCGATTCTCGTCCTACGCGCCGGCCTCGCCTGACCCGCTACCCCACCGCGGCCCGCTCGAACACCTGCCCGTCCAACGCCCTGTTCCCCACACCCTGGACCCCAACCACCGCCGCCCCGCCCTCCCACCACCAACTCCACGCGCCCGGCTCAAGCGGGCTCGAATGCGCCGCTCATGCCGCTGACCGCTCGCTTCAGGACAGTCGCTGCGCCCACCGGGGATCGCACTGAAACCAGCCGAATGCAGTGCAAAGTGTCGTGACGTGTCGGGCACCTGAGCGCCGCTAGGGTGTGGCCGTGGGCAACCGTTTCAGCGCGAAGGCGCTTGGCCTGGACGTCTATATGACCAACGGCAGCACCGAGGTGTTCTGCGACGTGATGGCACTGGCGGGTTCTTCGGTGGCCCGAACAGCATGGCAGCAGAACCTGGTGCTGCATTTCTGCGACCTGGTGCGATACGCCCTCGGAATGGGCGGGTTCGACCTGGCTGAGATTCCGTGGACCCGGGACCACCAAGCCGAGCAAGACTTCTTCATCGTTATGCTCGACCGCGCGATTCACCGGACCGGCTGGGAGAAACTGCATTACACCCCCACGGCCGACTACAACCTCGGTGCATTCATGCAGATGCTCACCACGTTTCGTGCCAGTCCGACGACCGACTCTTACCTGGGAGACTGGACCATCGCGCCGAAGCCGTATCTCCACGAAATGTGTATCCGGCACATGGTCTTTCAGGGTGAGGCCGGATGCCGTCTGTGCGACCCCTCGATTCAACCCACCGACGCGCCATTCGTCTGGGAGATGACCAGTACCTACACCGCGGACGGAACGATCAACGGCGAGACCATCAAACGCCAGATATGGCAGATCCCTGATGAACTGATCCCCAGGATCCGCGCCGTCGTCGGCAATCCGCAGCCGCGTGCGCTGGGGATGCGGATAGAGCCGGGGTGGCCGAGCGTGAACAGCCGCGAAACTCCATCGGCAAACATGCGGATCTCCACGCTCAGCGCGTCAGCGGCACCCGCGCATTGCAGGTACAGCAGGCCCATCGCGGCCTCGTCGATCCCAGTGAGGTCTTCGGGCCATTTGGGAGTGGGCAGGGCGGCGAGGTTGAGGGAGTACCGGCTGTCGCCGTTGAGGCGGCGCAGTGGCCGCCGGAAGTCATCGATCGTGTGCCTCGATCCGAAATATTCCGTCAGCCGGCCACCGCTGTATTCCAGTCGAAGAGTCTGAGGCACCGGTGATCCCTTCGGTCGGCCCAACGTCGATGTGCCATCGGGTGGAGTGCTTCAGTTCAGCTACCGGCCTGGTAGATGGCTTAGATCTTGCCGGACGAGTTGGTGCACGATGCCGATCGACGCGGCGCTCCTACGCAGTTCGAAACGCACTAATCTGCCGCGACCGCTCGATTCAGGACGGCAGCACCTCGTCTTGGGTGAAGGATGCGGCGAGGCGCTCGCACAGCACAGCCAGCCCGGCTTCATCGACACGTGGCCCACCGTTCCAGGAAGCGAACCAGCTCACGGTGTCGGGAGTACCTGCCGGCCGGACGAAGACATGCTGATGGAAGTGCGCGACGCTGCGGCCCGTAATCGCAGAGAACACGTACTCAGGAGACAGCTCGGTACGCAGCGCGTAGGCCGCGCGGCGCACCGCCCACCCGATCGCAGCACCCTCGGCATCGGTCAAATCAGCCAAAGTCGCTGCGTGACGGACGGTTTCGACGAAAAGGTAGCCAGGCATCGGCACGCCCTCGGAGAGTGGACGGTGCGTAACCACCACCAGATCATCGGAGTAGACCACCGGGCCGACCAAGCGGCCCACGCCACGATGCTTTTCGCAGATCAGACATTCATTCCCCACTGCGCGACAGTACCGATAAACGCACTGCATTGCCGCTGACCGCGCCGACCGAACCGGCCAGCGCGGCGCGGTGAAAGGTCAACAAGCCAAGCCTGATCGAGATCGACCGAACGCACCATCATACCGGCGCGAGCCCGAGCTCAATGAGTCTGTGCGCGTGGCGGTTTGCATGTGGATTGCTTGTTCTCAGACGGTGAAATCAGTCCACTCTGTAGCCGATTGGCGCATGCTGAACGATCATGTGGGACAAGCGAAAAGCTCGCCTTCTCGGCGACCACCCGCTAATCGGCGTGCCGCCACGCTGGGGCAGTCACCATATGAACGGTGCCTACGCACTTGACCTGACGAACGGAGATCGCCATGGCCCTCACCTCCTACGACGCCTTCCAGGCTCTACGCGTGATCATCTCGAACACGGCAACGAACCGGTTGGGCGCCAGCGAGATCGAAGCTGACATGCACCTCGACGCTGCTGGAGATCGGAGCGAGGTCGTGCCCCTGATCGTCATGATGATGGAGGACCACTTCGATATCAGCATCTCCGACGAGGAAGCGTCGAACTTCAGAACCGTGGCGGACCTCATTGACTTCATTGTCAAACGGGTGAATTGATCCGGATGGGCGGCGTTGACTCCAGTGCCGCCTACCCCCCAGTTTCGGTATGGCGCGGTTCGAGGTGGCCAACCGGTCGGCCCTGAAGATCGGTGGGGCCGACCGGTTTTGTGCCCGCTGGATTCGTCGGTGTCGGTTGTCCCACTGCCGACGGAGCGGGCACCCACTCGCATAGCTGCGTTGCAGCATTAGCCGGAGCGCGATAGGCGGGGACCGGTCAAGCCTTCGGCACTGGGGTGTTATGGCGGGCGGCGACCCACCAGCGGTCGTTCTCCTTGACCAGCACATAGAGGGCGACCATCGCGGGGTCCCTGTCTATGAGTTCGCCCTCGGCGGTGGTCGCACGGGCGACCTTATGGGCGACCGCGACATCTGGACGCAGGAAGCCGATGTCGCCCATGTCGTAACGCACATACTCGTTCGCGAGAAATCCCTCGAGACCGCGTTCAGCGGCCTCGAGCAGCGAGCCGTACCCGGTGATCACCATGCCCACTGCGTTGCCCGCCGACGCGTTTGCGGTGAAGCCGCTTACCATCAGTTCGGCATCGTTGGTGTTGTAGCCGGTCTCGACGTCGGCTATCAACTTTTCGATCGCGGTGATGTCGGCAGCGTGGTCGGTTGTTGTGTCTTCGACGGTTGGCCGTCCGGATGTTGTTGCGGTCATGGCTAACATCCTGAAACCTGAACAGCGCTCGAGGTCAAATCTCTGGATTCCGCGATGTATGGCAGCGCAGTTCCAGCTCAGTCCCGAGCGGATCCATCGTCGACACATCCAGGTGTCGTTGCAGCTCCTCACCCAGAGGCATTCATGATGACGCCATGGCAAATGATGCTCCGCGCGATGAGCCGTTTCGGTTACCGGTTGAGGACGTATTCACGCTGACAGGCCGCGGGATCGCGGTCGTGGGGCACGTCGAGTCGGGCGTCGCGCGTGTGGGTGATCGGCTCAGGGTGATCCACGCCGACGGTCGGCCAGGTCCGTCGGACACGTGCGCGGGGATAGATATGCCGTGCAAGGTCGGACAGCCGCACGACGAATCCGCACCCATCGGTCTCATCTTCCGCGAGCTTCGAAAGCTGGACTTCGAGCCCGGTGACGTCATCGTCGGCGAGACCGAACGCCCGTAGCCACGCCCTCCGCCGAACGCACGGAAATGCCGCGGATCGCGCTGACCGAACCGGCCTGCGACGCCTTGGCTAGGCTGCGAGAGTGTGGCCTTTCACTGACGAACAATCGTTCTGGGCCTGGGCGGCTGACCCTGATGCGGTATTGATGGAGCAGGATGAAGACGTGCTGCTCCACGACCCCGTAGGGCTGCCGCTCCTGTTGGACGCTGCCGGAGACGCCGACTGTCCCAAACAGAGATACTGCGCCACGGTCCTGCACGACTACTCACGTCGAATCGTGGGATGGAAAGTCTCGCAAGAGTATTCAGCATTGAAAGCTGTCGCTTCCCAGGCTTCGAGCAGTCGTGATCCATGGGTGCGATGGTGGTCGGTGTATGTGAGCCGGTTGTTCTCATACGTCACCGATGTTCGGCAAGTGAACCGAGCCGAAGCAGAGCAGATGGCGATCGATCTGCTCACCGGTCCCGCCGAGAATCTGACGATACAGATCGCGCCCGGCGAAAAGCACTGGCAATGCTCTGAATTCGGCAGCTACCCGAGGTACCTGTACATCAACCGACGTACCGGTGAGTACCGGATGACATGCCCGCACCCGCTATCCAGGGAAGAACTCAGAGGACCGCATCGGCAATCCTGAGTACAAGGTGCGATGCCCGGTTGTATTGGCTGAGTGCATTCTCCCGCCGCGAGCAGCGCTGTCTGAAGCAGCCACCCGGTCGGCCCCGAAGATCGCTGGGACCGACCGGTTTTGATCGCAAGGCCACCGCCCCCACCGTCGACCCGAACACACTGTCTTGCCGATTTCCGTGTTCAACCAAAGCGTGCAGAAGCGCCTAACGGTAGGGATTCACCATCAGCGACTGGGGTGTCACCTGGCGCAGGATCTCCATGTGCACTACGGCATCGACGATTTCGACGTGGTCGGGCAGCATCGGCCCGCCCAGAGCAACGACGGGGACGAACCCGTACATGGTGGTGGGGCCGACCGGTCCGAGCCGCTTCAACGTCCGTTTGAACAGCGGCTTGTCGTCATCTGCTTCTGGATCCAAGGTCTTCATGATGGCCGCCGCTTCCAAGTCCGCGAGGATCTGCACATCGCGTGAGAAGGGGTCCGACATCTTGTCGGATTTGTCGACAGGGAAGACCTGTCCATAGAAGGGCGTGATAGTCAGACTGAGGCCGGTTCGCCGGCCCCACAGGGACAATTGGCCGAATGCGGAGCGGCTCACCGCAACCCACGTGTCTGGTCCGAACGGCAACTCCAGATCGCTGGTCCACGCGTCAACCGTCGGCTGCCACTGCTCGGGATCACACAACCACAACAGCCCATTTCGGAACCCGGCGAACCCGAAGCCACGCCACAGATCGAACAAGAAATCCGGTACCTGCCCTGCGTACCTCTCGAACCTTTCGGCCGGAACAGGAACCGACACCGTGGGCCGCCCCCCATCGCTTGCTGACGTCCTTGATCGGAAAAGACACTGCTACCTCACGTGATCCTGCGGCACGACACCTGAATTGCCGAGCCGACCGGAACTCACCGTAGCCGCGACCGCCACCCTCGCGATGAATGAGGCTTCACGACAACGTTTCTCATGACGCGGTCCAGCCGCATAGGAGGAACGGCGAGTACAGAGCGAGGCGGCCGGAAGGCACTATTCTGCCGCGAGGCGCGCTGACCGAGGCGGCCAGCGCGGCGCGGCGGAAGATCAACCGGCCGTGCTGAACTGAGCCGTCCCGGACATCCGCTAAGTAGCCGATGAGCGAGCGTCTGCTCTCGAAGCGGAGTTCGGCTAGGTCTTCCGTCTATCCGCGTACAGTGAATCGCCAGATTGTCGACCAGGGCGAGGTTCCTTCAGCGCTGGTTTGTTTCGCTGCGAGGGAATGGGCTCCTACTGTCAGCGCTGTCGCGGGCAGCGTCCACGTTCCACTGCTAGTGACGGTGGTTCGCCCACGTGAGATCTCGCCGTCGAAGATTTCCACCAGCAGGCCAGCTGAGGCGGTGCCTGAGAGCGTCACGCTGGTGTCAGCGGTAGTCCCACCGTTTGGAATCAAGACCTCGTTGGAGCCAATGACGGACTTGATGGTCGGCGGCGGCGGAACAGGCATGAATGTCTCCGTTCATAAGGCTTCGCGGGTGGACTCGTCTGCGGGTATCGAACCCAGCGACTGTCGCGAGCTTAGCCCCTGATTCGACGATCCGTCGGACGAATCATGTTTGTTTGCAGCAACTTACGCGCATCGGTCGGTCTTCCAACTTCACTTCAAGTCGCCTTGTGCTTTGAGGGAGAACCGCCGACTGAAGGGCGAACCTAATGCGAACCCAACCATCCGCTAGCCGCATGCCGCGCTGACCGAAGCGGCCAGCGCGGCGCGGCGGAAGATCAACTGGCCGTGGCGATTCGAGGTAGGCAGGTTGTCCGCTACTGCCGCGGATAGCGCTGACCGAGACGGCCGGTGTGGCACCGAAGGTCAACGCCGCGTGGTCATCTCGCCCCAGTTCCCGACCTTCATCGAGTGGCACATGAGCGAGGGGATTTGTCCGGATTGGCCTCGCTGGTGTGCCACTCAGCAAAACGTCCGATCTCGCCGCGACCTGGGCGTTCGAAGCTGCGCTGCGGGTTCGGCTGGTGTAGTACATATCAGCTCGAGTCCGCACCGACCGTGGCGTGCTTGCACTCCGGCAGGTCGATACAGTCGATGATGTGCCGATGATAGTGCCGCCGCCCAGTGGTCTCGTGGATGATGTTGTGGCATTGCGTCTTTGGCTCCCATCGGACTTCGCACAGCGGTTCGCGGGCTTTCGGGACCCGCAATGCCTGGAGTTCTCCTGGCCTCTGGTCGAAGAATTCACCGAGGATCATCTGAGGCGGCGATTCGTCCAGGAGGAAGCCGAGCGTGTCCGCGGGGAGGCGATCAACCTCGCGATCGTCGATGCGGCCGACTCCCAACGGGTGTGGGGCGGCGCATCGATCTACGATGTCGAATCGAACGAGGGCCGAGCAGCGGTCGGATATTGGCTATCGGCCCCTGCCCGTGGGCGAGGTATCGCCAGTCGGGCGGTACGACTTCTCGCCCGATGGGCGTTCACCGACCTCACGATCATGCGACTCGCGTTGACGTGCGCACCAGACAATTTGGCCTCCCGCCGCGTCGCCGAACGGTGCGATTTCGTCGAGGAGGGTTTGATGCGATCCCACACACCCTTCCAAGGTCGGCGCCGCGACACACTCCTATTCAGCCTGTTGCCCAACGAACTGAGGCCGGTCACCAGCAGCTGACGTCCGACAGACGAGCCTCCCGACCGCGCACCACCAAACGCACTACTTACGTCGCCTCCCTCTGCTCGCCGCCTCCCGCTGAGTTCTTCAAGCCGTCAGCCTTCGGAGGCCGGGCTGACGGGACGGGTAGGTTGTGGCCATGATCGGGGCTGTGGTGTTCGATGTGGGGGAGACGCTCGTCGACGAGACGCGCGAGTACGGGACCTGGGCGGATTGGCTTGGAGTGCCGCGGCATACGTTCGTTTCGGTGTTCGGTGCGGTGATCGCCAGCGGCCGGGACTACCGCGAGACTTTCCAGATCTTCCAACCCGGTTTCGATCTAGCCGAGCAGCGTGAGGCGCGAGCGCAGGCCGGTCGGCCGGAGACCTATGGCGAGGAGGATCTGTATCCCGACGTCCGGCCGGCGCTTTCGCAGTTGCGGGCGATGAGTGTGTGGGTCGGGATCGTCGGCAACCAGACCGTCCGATCGGGCAAGATCCTGCGGAGTCTGGATCTTCCCGCTGATTTCATTGCGACCTCCGATGATTGGGGTGTCGAGAAGCCCTCGACCGCCTTCTTCGAGAAGGTAGTCGAGGTCGCACCGTGCGCGGCCGATGAGATCGTCTACGTCGGTGACCGGATCGAGAACGACATCGCGCCCGCGAAGGCGGTGGGTATGCGGACGGCCTTCATTCAGCGCGGTCCATGGGGGTGGATCCACCGCGACAACCCCGAGGTTACGGAGCTGTCGGACTGGAAGATCCGTGACCTCACCGAGTTGCCGAAAATCGTTGCCGCAGAGAACAGTTAAGTTGGCAGCGATCTGATCATGGTGTGCCAGTTGTAAAGCTGGCCGTCGAGTTCCCGCACGCTGGGGAGTGCGTCCCATTCTCGGAGCGACCGGCGCACCGCCTTCACGCGATCCATCGCGGTCGCGTACCAGTGCTCTCCGAGCAGTCCGAGTGCCTCGTTCAGGTACGCGCAAGCCTGTTCAGGATCGCGCTCGAGCACGGCTGCTGCGGCGAGATCGGCGAGGAAGACGGCCCGTTGCTTGATTGCTTCGACGGGCAGATCGGCAAGCGCCCGTTCCAGGGTTTCCCGCGCTGCCGCGCCGTCACCGGCGGCGAGTTGCGTGTTGCCCTTGAAACCGGCCAATCGGGTCGGTGAGAACCAGTCCAGCCATGGGGGACTGGCGTTGTCGTCCAAGGCATATCGACTGTATTCCGCCTCCGCGTGCTCGATCAGGCGCAGAGCCGCGGCCGCATCGCCGAAGCGGGTTTCCACCTCGGCCTCGACCGCATCGATCCACGCGAGCATCTCGGCACCGGCATTGCCGCGCACCGCGAACGTCCGTGCGCCGCGGATCTTGTCGCGCGCTTCCTCGGCCCGCTCCGGGTCGCCGGAGAAGGCCGGAGCAAAAGCCATGTGCGCCAGCACCGCGGCACCGAGTAGCGGGTCATCGGACTGGCCGGCGGCTTGCAGTGCGAGGCCGAAACTCGGACCGGCCAGGTCGGGTTGCTGGAGGTCGAAGAATTCCAGCCGACCCGCGAGCAGACCGGACTCCGCGACCGCGCGTGCCATAAGGGTTTTCGCCGCACCCGGGATCTGCGGTAGGAGATCCCATCCCAGCGCCGCGTGCTCGGCGACCAAACGCTGCAGACGCGCCGCTGGCACCGACCAGTACATGCGGCGATGGGCCGCAGTCGCGGACATGAAATCCGACGCCACGGATTGCGGTAGCACCCCTTCCGCGGCACCGGAATGCCGAGACGCCCACGTTTCCCGATTCCCACCGGCCTGCGGATGCGACGGCTGGTCGCTGCCGGCCCTGCGTGCGGAGCCGAAACCGAGTTCGGAAATCGGTCGGCCGAAGAGGGTTTCCAGCGCCATGATGTGCTCGGCCTGTGGCCATGGCGGTTCGGCTGATTCCCAACGCCGGACAGTCCTCTTGTTGATCGCGATCCTCAACCCGATCTCGCGCGCGGTCTTGTTCAGTGCCTCCGCCAGCGCCTCCTGGGAGCGGTAGCCGAGGCTGAGCCGCGCGGCGCGAAGGGAATTCGCCGAGGACGTCATAGCACCGAGGCTACGCCCGAGCGCGGCCTGATGGCCTCGATAGGACGAAAAATGGCCGCTCAATGTCCCATCGAATGGCCAGTTTTGGGACATCGGTAGATGGGATCGTGGAGTCGGTGGACTTCAACTGATCGAAACGACCGAAGGAGTGTCATGGCGCTCACCGAGCAGGAGGCGAAGGTACTCGGAATCCTGGCGAATTCCGATGTGACAGCGCCGTTTACGGTCCGCGGGTTGAGCGTGGCTACCGGGCTACCGGAGTCATCGATCCGCCGGGCGTTGTTGCGCTTGGCGCGTACCGGTCTCGCGACGGTCACGCCGCAGAGCCCGGCACGATGGCACTCGACCGACCGCGGTCGTCTTGCGATGTGCCGGCCGAGGTATCGCGAATACGTCGGGGGACCACGATGATGCGAGCCGTCGGCTTCATCCTGCGCTCGGCGTCCGGCCCCGACTTTCGGCACCTCGAACACGAAATGGAGCGAGCGGCAACCCAACTTGGCTTTACCTGGGTGGCAACGTTTTTTGCAGACACCGAGTCCGAAGGCAACTATGTGCGGATGGTCAACCGGATTCTCCGGGAGGACGCCGATGCGCTGTTCTTACCCGGCGTCGGCCATTTGAGCAGCCAGGACATCGAGGTACTGGCCACTCGTTGCGATGTCTACTTGGTCGCGGAGTGTGCCGAGCGGCGCACCAACGAACACCAATTGGACGAATCTCCTCGATGAAGTGGCTCAATGAGTCTGTGTGCGCGGTGGTTTGCCCGAGGGCATTCGTTCTTCGGCTGTGAGGCTGCTCAGTTTCAGAATTCGACGGTGTTCCAGGCGATTTCCAGAGTGCCGCGGCCGAAGTGGGTGAGGTCGGCGGTGATGAGGTCGCGCAGGTGTTCCAGGTCGGTGGGGTCGGCGGCCTCGATGTGCAGGGACAGGGTGTCGTCGGTGGCGGTCAGTGTGCAGGTTCCTGCCGGGTCGAAGCGGACTGTCGTGTGGGTGTCGGTGCCTTCGATGTTGAGTTGGAAATTGTTGGGGGAGCGTTGCTTTCCGGCGTGTGCACGGAATCTGTGGACGCGCGGTGACGCCATGGCCTCGGCGTGCATGCGGAATTGCCGTACATAGCGCGCGGGGCGGTCGGTGCTGATGTGGGACTCCAGGGCG